>CAXNEV010000247.1:0-5973 GCA_964200925.1 Candidatus Latescibacterota bacterium
ACCCGTGGATTCCACTGGCCCAACGGCCTTTGTTTTTCTCCTGATGAAACACGGTTGTATAACAACGATTCCAGGCGGCAGCACATCAAAGTTTTTGATGTTCAAAAAAACGGCACACTCACCAATGGTCGCATCTTTGCCCAACTGGATGCCGCTTTTGGCAAGGGTGCACCCGATGGCATGAAAACAGACACACAGGGCCATCTTTATGTCACCGGACCGGGGGGCATCTGGCTTTTTAGTCCCGAAGGCGACAGAATCGGCATCATCAAAATGCCGGAAGGCGTTTTAAACCTGGCCTTTGGCGGCCCGGCAGGCAAAACACTCTTTCTCACGGCACAATCAAAACTGTGTCAAATCGAATGCAGCATCGCTGGATAAAACCTCACATCAACAAACAGGAAAACATTTGCCATGGAATATTGTGCACTTGGCCGGTCGGGATTAAAAGTGAGCCGGCTGTGTTTGGGTACGGGAAATTTTGGCACCGGGGGGGCAGAAAAGGCCAACTGGGGAACCGTTGGAGAAAAGGAAGCTTTTGAAATTATGGATGCTGCACTGGATGCTGGCATCAATTTTTTCGACACGGCCAATGTTTATGGCGGGCCAGGACACAGGGGTTATACCGAGCAGATCATCGGCAGGTGGTTTGCACAGGGCAACGGCCGCAGGGAAAAAACCGTTCTGGCCACCAAAGTGGGCCGGGTCATGGAAGAAGACGAATACGACGGCCCCAACAAACCCGAAGGCCTGTCGCTTTATAAAATTCGCCGCCACTTTGAAGGCTCGCTAAAACGCCTGCAAACCGACCACATTGAACTGCTTCAAATGCACAAGGTCGATCGCAGCGTCACCTGGGACGAATTGTGGGAAGCCTTCGAGGGGCTGGTACGACAGGGCAAACTCGACTACGTGGGGTCGAGCAATTCATCGGCATGGGACATCATGAAAGCCCAGCATGTCGCAAAAGATCGTCACTTTATGGGCCTGATCAGCGAACAAACGCGCTATGATCTGTTGGGACGTTTGGCCGAACTGGAAATCATTCCCGCCGTAACCGACCTGGGCATTGGCCTGACCATATACAGCCCTCTGGTGCGCGGATTACTGGGCCTCAACGTGCTCAAGCCCATTTCCCGTTCCCTATCCGATGTGGCCCGAAATTTGATCGATGTTTACAAGCCCCAATTGGTCGCTTTTTCCAGGTTGTGTCAGAACATAGGAGAGGCCGAAGCCCATGTGGCGCTGGCCTGGACCCTGTCTCAAAAGGCAGTCTCTGCAGTGATCATTGGCCCTTGTTCCGTGGCCGATTTACGCGATCTGCTGCGGGCCGTCGAACTCAAGCTGGATGCGGAAACTCTCAAAAAACTCGATGACATTTTTCCCGGTCCGGGTCCTTTTAATCCGTCCAAAAACAGACATGTCCGTTTCATATAACCTGTCTCATAACCTTTAACCAAAATATTGGAGCAGAAAACGATGTCACTAAAAACAGGTATTTGCGGCGTTGGCTCTTTTTATTCTCAGGCATTTGCCCGTTCGGCCATGCAAAATCCCGACCTCGACCTTGTGGCCTATGCCCACCTCAACCAAAGTGATGAAACCCTGGCCAAACTTGGCATGAAATCCAGAGCAGCCTTTGGCACCCAGTATGGCATCAAAGCCTACGAACAGGTAGCCGACATGGTCAAAGCAGAAGCACTGGATCTGGTGTTTGTCACTTGCCCGGACAACATCAAGGCAGAACAGACCGTCCACGCCCTAAACGCCGGTGCCCACGCCTACATCAGCAAACCCATGTGCATGACCCTATCAGGTGCAGATGCCATGATTGAGGCCGCACAACGCAACAACCGTTTGTTTTCGGCCCTGATGCCCGCACGAGACGATGGTGCCATTCGCGCCATGGCCACGCGGGTTCAAAACAATGCCATCGGAAAAGTGCTCACCGCCAGAGCCTGGATTCAGCACGGATGTTTTGGTCCAAACATGGTTTTTGACGGCAGTGGCGAGTTTGGCCCCGAACAGGGCGGCATCGGCCTGTCACTGGGTTTTTACGCGGCCGATTTGTTGCTCTGGCTGATCGATTCGCCCCCGGTCCGAGCCTATGCCGAATACGACAATCTGAACACCTCGCACAGCATCTGGATGGACACCGGCAAGGCCGCCGTCCGTTTTGAAGACGGGCGTATGGGATCGATGGACATCATCTTCAACATCAACTGCGGTGCGCCCTCCTGGGAAATGGAAGTTGTGGGCACAGAAGGCATTGCCCGGGCGCATCTGGACGTGATGGAAGGCATTATCTGGCACAAAGACGACAAAGGATCTCCTCGTGTATTCTATCGTCAGCAAAACGATACCATTGCGGCGGCTGTTGAACGTTTTGTCCGAACTATCCTTGACAAAAAACCCCTCGATATTACCCCGGCACATGCCCGCAATGTGCTGCAATTGTGCTTGGCTTGGAACCAATCGGCAACAGATCATCAGTCGGTTGTTTTACCGCTGTCAGATGGTGGAAAAAATGTCAGATATTGGTGAAAGGGGCCATTGAAAAGATGTTCTGATTTTAAAAAACGCAAACATGTGATACAACACCCACGTCGGGCATCCTGTGTTCTTTATTACATGTTTTGGTGTGAGATCAGGGTCCTTGTTTTTGATCCTATTTCTTAACGGTTCTTCACCAAAACCTGTGGCAGATCCTTTGCGGTCGCACACCCAAGCTGCCCCATTGTCGATTGCAACTCAGCCTTCAGAATGGTCATCACATGATCACCCCCGCGATGATCAAGCGCGGCCACAGCAAACAAAAATGGACGTCCCATCATCACAAAATCGGCACCCAAAGCCAGCATGCGTGCCACATCCAACCCCGACCGAACACCACCATCCACAAGCAACGGCACATCGACACCAACTGCCTCGCGTATGCAGGGAAGCACGTCAACTGGAGAGGGTGCAGCATCCAGTTGGCGCCCCCCGTGATTAGAGATAATCAGCCCATCTGCACCATGGTTCAAATAATTTTGCGCATCTTCTGCATTCAGCACCCCTTTGACCAGCAATTTGCCTGGCCAATCCGCTCTTATTTCTTCAAAAATCTCCCGGCCAATGTGCAACCCAAATCGCTCTGTAATAAATTTGATCGACTGTTTAATCTCTGCTGAATGACCACCCGATTTTTCCCGATCATAATAAGGTGCCAGATTGACAAACTTGGGCACCCCCGCCAAAAGCATGCGCAAAGCCCAAGACGGGTGGCCAATCATTTGGCACAAAGTGGCCAGATCAAACCGGGGCGGCACAGAAATGCCATTGCGGATATCTTGCTCGCGACGCGTTCGATACGGAATGTCAACCGTCACAACCAGGACATTATAACCGGCTTGTTTACAGCGATGCAACAGGTCTTTTCGAATGGCTTTCTCTCGCGGTGTGTAAAGTTGAAACCATGCATTTTCACCAGCGATCTGGCGAATATCTTCAAGTCTTGCCATGGCTGCCGTGCTTAAAACATAGGGAATATGATGGGCCTTCGCAGCGGCGGCTAAAATCATTTCGGCTTTGGGCCAAATCAGCCCCGACAAACCAACCGGTGCCACGCCAAAAGGGGCATCGTAATCACCCCCCAACAGCCGACAGTGAAGATCCGGCTTTATGGCATCGGAAAAATAACGCGGCATCAGCTCAACGGCATTCAAAGCCGTGCGGTTTTTTTGAACGCTGATACCATTGCCAAGCCCGCCCGTTAAATAATCTCGAACAAATTTTGGAAGCCGGCGCAGGGCCGAGGCTTCAAGGTCTGCAACACAGGGGTATTTTTTTTCAATATCCATTGTATTTTTGCTTTAGAATGTGAATATCAGGTTTTTGAGGACTGTAGTACATCTTGTGTAACAATCGGCCATCTTCTTCAAAACAAACCCGTTCATATTCACTGAATCGGTTTTTGGCATCTTGCAAAGCCCATATATTTTTCATCGCGACCCCTTTTATCTGGATAGTCTGTCTATATGGAAGTTACCCGTTTAATTTTGACCATCAAGGTTTTATTTTCATCAATCCCCCAAAATCATACCCCATCACCCCAACAAGACCATGACATTCTTTGTTCCTCTTATTATATTATGCCAGAAATTTCTCCAAAACTGCAAAATCTTTTAAATTTTTTAAAAACAATATTTTAAATAAAATTCATATGAATATATACAATTTTCAAAACAAACCCGTTTTTCAATAACTTATTCTGCCACAATTCTTTTTTGGGAGTTTATTTCATGGCTTTAAAAACCCTCACCCCGGATCAAAAGCAATATTTTGATGACAATGGCTTTCTCGTCATCTCAAAAATGTATAACGATGCCGAAATGACCGAAATGCGCAAGCAATTTCACGACCTCATCACCAACATCGAAGGCCGCCCCAAGCCATTAACTTATCAATTTATGGAAGCCCATCCCGAATACGGCATTGATCCCTACAATCCCAAAAATGTGCAGGGCATGATGGATCAGCCTTTGGCCAATGACTACTGGTTTAACAACATTACAGATCCGCGCATCGTCAATGTTTTTATTGACCTGTTTGGTCCCGACATCGATTTTCACAACGGCAAAGTGCGCAATAATCCCCCTGGATTTTTCAACAATCAATCGTGGCATCAAGACTGGCCCTATGAACGCCACACCATTCCCGACCTGGCAGCGGCCATTATTTATCTCGACGATACCGACGTGGATCAAGGTGCCACATCGGCCGTTTGTGGCAGTCACAAACAGGGCGAGTGGCCCACCGTCAAAGGCCATACCATAGCCGACGATCTCATTCTCAAAGACAAGATTGTCACCGTTAAAGCAAAACCGGGTGATGTGCTTTTTATCCATGTGCTGGTTGTACATACAGCCGGGCATAATTACACCAAAAAATCCCGCCATAAAATCATCAACGAATACAAAACCAAACAGGCCATCGATCAATGGGGAAACAAATGTGCTTTTGCCGGATTGCCGCTGGCGAGAAAAGGTGAAATTGTTTTTCCTCAATTTTGAAATCATTAGGAAATTCCATTTACACGTCAAAACAAAGGACATCCCCTATGGATCTATCCCGAATCGATGCGCTTTACCGCAGCATCCTGGGCCCATTTCCAGAACGCGTGCCGTTAAATCTGGAAACACTACAAGAAGAAGATTGTGGCCTTTATACCCGCAGCCTGATTGCCTGGGACAATGACCAGCACGAACGCATTCGGGGTTATCTGCTCACTCCTAAAAACGTTACTGGCAAAAGCCCTGCCATGATGGTCTTTCACGGCCATGGCCCCTGGCATTTGGGCAAAAAATCCACAGCCGGGGTCGATCCTGAACCGGGCAAATCTTATCTGGGCCCCGATTTGGCCCAGCGAGGGTTTGTCGTTTTGTGCGGTGATGCCATCTGCTGGGGTGACCGGCAAAATCCTGGGGGCAAACCCGATGGGGTTGCTTATGAACGTGTGGTGGCCATGCGTTTAATGGCCCAGGGGCGGTGTATGGCTTCACAATATGTTTGGGATGCCATTCGGCAGTGCGATGTGTTGCAAAGTCTCAACTTTGTCGATGGCAACCGCATTGGCGCGATGGGCATTTCGATGGGATCGGGCCATTCGTGGTTATCGGCCATGGTTGAAAAACGCATTCGGGCATTGGTCGGTGTCTCCAGTTTTTACACTTACAAAGCCCTTTATGAACCGCCCATCAGCCATTGTTACATGAACCACTTGCCCCGTGTGCTTGAATATGGTCTGGAAACGTATGATTTGTTTCAACTCATTGCCCCGCGTCCTTTTTTCATGATCAACGGCACCACCGAAGTGCAAGATCCTGTTGCCGCCACGCAGGAAGTGTATGACAAAGCCAAATCGGCCTGGGAAAATCAGGGCGCGGCAAAAGAGTTCCAACTGGTCTTTCACGAAGCAGGACACGGCCTCAC
>CAXNEV010000248.1:0-5962 GCA_964200925.1 Candidatus Latescibacterota bacterium
CATAAACGGGGTGGTTTGACAGGCGCTGGGCAATCCAGGAGAAGATGTCATTGAGAACGGGATCTCTGTCTGATTCTTCGAGCAAGGATGGTTTGGTCGCCAGATTTGTTCAAAGAGACGGGTACCGTCAAGAGCCATGAAATGGTCTGTACTGGTTTGCATATTTGTCACCTGTTTTTATGATTTGGGTTTGGAATACGTCAAGGTACCCAAATTCTTTCCGAGGTCAATACATGCGAAGGGATTATTTTTAAATTTGTTGAGGTGTTTGGAATAGGTTGGGGTTTAAATTGGAAATGGATATTTCTGACAGGTCTTTTTATATTGAGCGCAAAGGGAACCGTAGGTCTGCTGTGCAGGCACCGGATTTTCCAGAAAATGGCCAGTGGGTGGTACTGTGGGCAGGTCTGGCCTTGATGCCTAAAAGAAAGGATTTTGAGATGGCGATATTAAAGTCATTAAAACCAGAAGATATTTTGACGGTGTTGGATTTGAACAAGCCGGGTTTGGAAAAAGTGAAGGCTGCAACAGATCGCCCTGGGGCGCTTGCTGCACTGCTGGATCATTATCGGGCAAAGTATCCGTTGCGTGAGGTCAAAGCAGATGATGGTGTGATGGCCATTGCCAATAATGTGGTGAACCACACGTTTCAACGCCAGCCGTATGAACCGGCCCATTATGGCCCGGTGGTGGATTGGGAATGGGATCCTCGCGGCGACATTGAATGGGTGGCCACGGTCTTTCGGTTTTACTGGGCACCTCCGTTGGCACACGCATTTGTGGCCACACGGGATGAAAAATACGTGCAGGCTTTTGTGGAATTGTCATCGGATTGGATTTCGAAATATCCGCTGGAAAAACATGAAAAGGCACATCCGGTTTATAAACACTGGAAAGGGTTTGCGTGGCTGGATATTCAAACGGGGCGGCGGGCCACAAGCATTTGTACGGCGTTTAAATCGCTGATTCACGGGAAAACGTTTACGCCGGAATTTCTGGGCATTTTGCTGGCGAGTTTGTACGATCATCAGGTGAAAACCGAGTTATTGCCGATGAACAAGATTCACAACAAGGCGGTATTTGAGCAACGCGGGTTTATCAATATTGTGTCGTTGATTTCGGAATTTACAGATGCACCGCGCTGGCTGGAGATGGCACGCACCCGAACAGAAGAATCATTTTTGGCACAGGTGACAACCGATGGGGTGCAACGCGAATGGTCATATGGGTATCACAGCGGGGTGTTGAATGATGCCATTGATATTATGCGACAACTATCTGCTGCGGGGATTGCTGTGTCACAGGCGTATCAAGACCGCATTCGGTTGATGTACGATTATGTTTTTGCCGTGGCCACACCCGATCTGGGGGCGCCGATGTTTGGCGATGGGTCGCGCCCGTTAAAAGAGACAGAGGATCGCTCGCAGTGGCCGCTTTACAATACGTTGACTGAAGCGACGGATTTGCTGGGGGATCCCAATTATGCGGCGCGCGCCATTTTGGATCGTTCAAAATTACCTGTTCAAACGAGTTGTGCCTTTCCCAAAGCGGGCATGTATGTGTTGCGAAACGATTGGGGGCCAGATGCGATCCATCTGGGTTTGCACTGTTCACCTCTGGCCATTTCAGGTCATGATCAACAGGATAATGGCACATTTGAGCTGTGTGCGTATGGGCGCTGGTTGATGCCCGATTCGGGCTTTTATGTGTATGGCCACGATCCCGAAGCGCGGGCATGGCATCGGCAAACGCGGGTGCATCAAACACTCACGCTGGATGGCAAAGATACAGAAGTGGATGGTCGCCATTTGCTGTGGCATTCGGCTGCTGGACTGGATGTGGTTGCGGTGGAAAACCCGTCGTATGAGGGTTTGGTGCATCGGCGTACCATCTGGTTTGTCAACGGGCAGTTTTTTGTGTTGTTAGACGAGGCGATTGGTCCTGCCACAGGGGTGCTGGATTTGCATTTTCAATTTGCACCGGGCGATGTGACGGTGACAGACAAAGGTGCTCACACCAGGTTCAACGATGCCAATGTGCTGGTGCAATCGGCAGATCGGGTGCCGGTTCGGGTGACAGCTGAGGCGGGCTGGTTTGCGTGGAAATACGGTTTTCGAAAAGAGCGGACAGCGATTCGATTGCAGCATGTATCACAGGCTCCGGCGGCGTTTTTGACGCTGGTGGTTCCGTATCGGGGAACGGATGTGCCGAAGGTTTCTGCGGCATTGCCCGATGGGTTTTCCGTAGGCGCTGATCGTGTGGAATTGACGGTAAGTGCGTTTGGCAAAACGTGGATTGTGGGGCGCGATCTGACAGATGGATCTGCGTGGGGGTGATTGACCCTCACCCTTTGGTTCCCTCTCCCAAATTTGGGAGAGGGATGTTTGACTTGCCTGATCGTATGAGGATTTGCGTTACTCTTTGATCGGTGTATCCGGGCCAACATCGACCACGCCAATGTCTTCGCCCTGTTTGTGCCGATAGGCATCTTCGAGCATTTTTTTGCCGTCGTATTGGGCCACGTAACCGAGGTATTTTTCGGTGTGGGTCATGTCGTATTCGTAATATTCGGCAAAGGGGAAGGTGATGTCGGCATATTCAAGGCCACTGATGCTGGATAAATGCGGGACGGCTTCATCGAAGTAGAGCGGATGGCTCATGATGATGAAGTCTTTACCAATGGCGGTATTTGTGGTGAGGGCCAGTTCACAAGCTCTGGAAACGTCGCGCACGTCGCCGAGGTGGCGTTTAAATGCCGGGCCTTCGGGACAGTGCGGAATGACGAGTTGTTTGCCGTTTGCAGCATGTGTTTGGAGTTCTTCGATGGTTCTGGTTAATGCGGGTGTTGACGGACGGCGTTGCAGGTCTTTGAGGTGGCGTGAGATGAGCGGGCTGATGGCACTGACGCGTTCACCCAAAAATTCCCGTCCGCAAAAGGTGTAGGGAATGGTGAGGGATACAGTGGGGGTGTTGTATTGCTGGTGGTAACTTTGCACAATGGCTTCGCCCGCGATTTTGGAAACGGCATACATGCCTTTTGGCCGGGTGAAGATATCGTCTCGTGTGATCAAATCAGGCATATAACCCGTGTGGGGATAGAGCGTGTCGGAACTGCCATATACAAAGCGCTGTAAATGTGGCGCGTGAAGGCGTGCGGCTTCGAGCAAGGTGAGTGTGGGGGCCAGGTTGATGTCGAGGTGGTCGTAGTTGGTGGGGCCGCGCAATTTGACGCCGAAGTGAACGATGGCCTCCACATCTTTGACGGTTTGCGTGAGGCCCTCTCGGTCGCGCAGGTCAACGCGGGCGATTTCGACGTCAAATTGTTGCAGTTTTTCCAGGCGGTCGGTGCCGGGGCGCACCACACAGCGCAGTTGATGGCCACTTTCGGACAGGCGCTTGACCACGTTTGCGCCAATGCGGCCTGTGCCGCCTGTGATGAGGATGTGCATCTTATGTTCCTTTGGTGATTGTTTGCAAATATGTGTAGCGGAAAATTCTTGAGCAAAAACAATTGAATATATCAGCAATTCGCGAAAGTTTTTAGAGATTGAAAATCCCCTTTAAAAAAGGGGATGATGACTGTTGGCATATGAAAGCTTGATTTCAACAGTCACAATTTTTTGTGCTTGAGTGTTTATAATAATCAATTTTTTGTGATGTGAAACCCAATTTCTTGATGGATAAGGAGCTGGCATGGGCTTAACGGCAGAACAGGTTGCGGCATTTGATCGCGACGGGTTTTTGATTGCACGCGGGGTGTTGACCGATGCTGATTTACAGCCGGTGCGCGATGAGTTGAGCGCGTTTATTGATCGGCGGGCTCGCGAGTTGAAGGCAGAAGGCAAGAATGTCGATTTGCATACAAACGCACCCTTTGAAACCCGATATGGGTTATTGTTTAAACAGTGCAGTGAAATCGGAAAGGGCATCGATATTATGCAGATGCGCGGTCAGGCCATGTTTGAGTTTTTGCACAACAAACATTTGCTCAATGTGGCCGTGTCGTTGCTCGGGCCAGAGGTGACGTGCAATCCCATTCAACATGTGCGGGCCAAACCGCCTGCTGTTTATGAAGGGCATGAAAATCCGGGGTTTCACAATGTGCCCTGGCATCAGGATGCCGGTGTGATGATGCCCGAGGCCGATGGGTCTCGTGTGATTACGTTCTGGTTGCCACTGGGAGATGCCACAGAAGCGATGGGCTGTATGAAGGTGTTGCCGGGGGTGCCGAAAAATTATGGGTATCTCAAGCATCAAAAGGAAGGCGGCACAACGATCTGGCCCGAGCTGTTGCCCAAAATTGAACCAGTTTCTGCGGCGTGTCGCAAAGGCGATGTGGTGTTGATGGATAAATTCACGCCGCACAGTTCCACGCCCAATCGTTCGATGTTGTGCCGCTGGTCGCTGGATTTGCGCTATCAACCCACCGGTGAACACACCGGGCGCACGGCGCATCCCGAATTTGTTGTGCGCAGCAAATGCGATCCGGGCAGTGTGATGAAAGACTATGAACGCTGGTGTTTTTTGTGGGATGATGCATTTAAAAATCCACGCGGTGTGTCTATGCATCGCAATGAACGATAGGTGAGCTTAAAACGAGGGCTTATGTCTCTTTCCAAAATGGATGTGTTGAAGATTCGGGCTGATTTTCCAGCGCTGAAAAATTACGTGTGGTTTCAAAATGGCGGGGTGAGCATCACGCCGGAACCCGTGGCTGAAGTACATCTGTCATTGATGCGCGAGTTGTTGCACCGAGGCCCCATGCACATTACTTTTCCCGATGAGGAATATGCCCGGCGAGAGCGGAGTATGGAACGGTTGGCGCAATTTTTTGGGGTGGCACGCGGTGAGTTGTGTTTGATGCGCGGGGTGAGCGAAGGGTTTCAGACGGTGTTGCGCGGGCTGGACTGGCAGGCGGGTGATCAGATTGTGACGACCGAAGAAGAAGAGGCGGCGCTGTTGTTGCCGATTTTGCATGTGCGCGATTTGTACGGTGTGGAAGTGGTGAAGGTGCCTCTGGTGGATGATCATGACGGGCAGGTTCAAGCGGTGGCCGAGCGGTTGACTTCTCGCACGCGGTTGCTGGCATTTAGCCATGTGACAACAGATACCGGGTTTCGTTTGCCAGCGGCAGAACTGTGTGCGCTGGCGCGGGAAAAAGGCGTGTTGAGTTTTGTCGATATGGCGCATTCGGGCGGGTTGTATCCGATCCATTTAAAAACGATGGGTTGCGATTTTGCCGGGTTGTTGTCGTATAAGTGGATGTATGCACCCTATGCTTCGGGGGCAATGTATGTGAATCCTGATCGAATGGACGATATTGCGGTGCGTTATGCGGGAGGCCGCGCAGAGGCATGGCTGGATTTTAAGGCCGATCAGTTTGAGTTGAAAAAAACAGCCGAACGGTTTCAATACGGGCCGTGGTCGTGGCCGTTGCTTCATGCCTGGGCTTTTTCGCTGGATTATTTGTCGGGCATTGGATTGGACAATATCTGGGATCGCACGGTGGTGTTGACGTCTCGATTGAAAGCCGGACTGAAAGCCATTCCCGGTTGCCGATTGCTCACGCCCGAATCGCCATCGCGCTCGGCGGCGCTGGTGAGTTTTGAATTGGATGGATGGAAAGGCACAGATGTGCGCGATGCCATGCGTTCCCGGTGGAATCTGGTGATTAAAGCCATGCCCCATGTGGGCACAGGACTGCGTTCGAGCGTGCCGTTTTTTCTTTTAG
This sequence comes from Candidatus Latescibacterota bacterium, assembly GCA_964200925.1. GTDB lineage: Bacteria > Latescibacterota > UBA2968 > UBA2968 > UBA2968 > CAXNEV01. The sequence continues at coordinate 5,732 of CAXNEV010000248.1, forward strand.
AAGAAGAGATCGATTTTCTGGTTGAAAAACTGGGCGTGCTAGCCAAAGAATGCGGTTGATAGAGGACGCCGCCAGAGGCGTCATAAATCGGATGGATTAAGTGCTTTATTTTTTCACAAAGTCTGCCATCCTGCAGACACTCCTTTGCCACCCATCTGCTTCAGGATGGCTATGATATCCGCACAATCCAGGAGCTTCTTGGGCATAAAGACGTGAGTACGACGATGATTT
>CAXNEV010000249.1:0-5955 GCA_964200925.1 Candidatus Latescibacterota bacterium
CCCGCTCCCATAACCGGAGCGGGCGGTTTCATCTTAAAGTTACCGGTTTATTTGAAACGGAAAAGTTCGATTACCGCGCATCAGGCGATTTTCAGACGTCGCGTGTAAAGGCAGTGGTTATGGCGGCTTGTGCAGCGGCCAAGCGTGCAATAGGTACGCGGAAAGGCGAACAAGATACATAATTCATGCCCACTTTGTGGCAGAAGTGCACAGAAGCCGGATCGCCGCCGTGTTCGCCGCAAATGCCCACCTTGAGTGTTTTGCGTGTCGAGCGGCCTTTTTGTGTGCCCATTTCAACGAGCTGGCCCACACCTGTTTGATCAAGGGTCTGAAATGGGTCGTTTTCCAGAATGCCTTTTTCTACGTATTCCCCGAGGAATTTGCCTGCGTCATCGCGCGAATATCCAAAGGTCATCTGGGTGAGGTCGTTGGTGCCAAAACTGAAAAATTCGGCATGTTCGGCAATGGCATCGGCCACGAGTGCTGCGCGCGGCACTTCGATCATGGTGCCGACCATATAGTCAATTTTTTTCTTGGTTTCACTGTGTACTTCTTTGGCCACGCGGTCGGTCATTTCTTTGAGTTCGGTAAATTCTTTGACTGTTCCCACCAGTGGGATCATGATTTCTGGAATGGCGCGTTTGCCCACTGCGGCTGCGGCTTCAAAAATAGCGCGTACCTGCATTTCGTAAATTTCGGGATAGGTTACTCCCAGGCGGCAACCGCGATGGCCGAGCATGGGGTTAAATTCATGCAGGGAATCGACCTTGTCTTTGATTTTTTGTAAAGACACACCCATCACGTGGGCCATTTCTTGCTGCTGGTCTTCTTCGTGCGGCAAAAATTCATGCAAGGGAGGATCGAGCAATCGAATGGTGACCGGCAGTCCCGCCATGGCTTTAAAGATACCTTCAAAATCGCTTCGTTGAATGGGCAACAATTTGGCAAGGGCTTTGCGCCGGCCTGCTTCGTCGTCGGCCAAAATCATTTCGCGTACAGCAATGATGCGGTCGCCTTCAAAAAACATGTGCTCCGTACGGCACAAGCCAATGCCTTCGGCTCCAAATTTGCGTGCGACTTCCGCATCGTGTGGTGTGTCGGCATTGGTGCGGACCTGGAGTTTGCGCAGACCATCGGCCCACTTCATCAATGTGGCGAAGCTGCCCGACATTTTTGGCTCTTGCGTGGGCACCTGGCCCAGCATCAATTCGCCCGTGGATCCATCAATCGAGATCCAATCGCCTGCTTTAACCACGGTGCTGCCAACAGTGAATTGGCCGCTGTGATAGTCGATAGACAATGCGCCACATCCGGCCACGCAGGGTTTTCCCATGCCGCGTGCCACCACGGCCGCGTGGCTGGTCATTCCCCCACGGGCAGTGAGAATGCCCTGTGCAGCATTCATCCCGCCAATGTCTTCGGGAGAAGTTTCCTGGCGAATGAGGATTACCCGGTCGCCATTGGCTGCCTGTTTTTCGGCTTCATCGGCGTGGAAAACAACTTTGCCAGTGGCAGCGCCCGGCGAGGCGGGCAGGCCCTTGGCCAACGTGAGGTGCGCGGATTTGGCGCTGGGGTCGAATGTGGGGTGCAGAAGTTGGTCGAGCTGTGCAGGGTCGATGCGCTGCACGGCTGTTTTTTGATCGATGAGACGCTCTTTCACCATATCCACGGCTACTTTGAGGGCGGAGGCTGCGGTGCGTTTGCCACTGCGGGTTTGCAGCATCCAGAGCTTGCCTTGTTGTACGGTGAATTCGATATCTTGCATGTCCTTGTAATGTTTTTCGAGCATTTTGTATATTTTTTCCAGGTCTTTGTAGGCTGCGGGCAATTGCCGCTTCATGTTTTCCACAGGTTCGGGTGTGCGCACACCGGCCACCACATCTTCGCCTTGGGCATTGATGAGGTATTCGCCGTAGAATTTCTTTTCGCCCGTGGAGGGGTTGCGTGTAAAAGCCACACCTGTGGCACAATCGTTGCCCATGTTGCCATAAACCATGGCCTGCACATTGACTGCGGTGCCCCAGTTGTGAGGAATCTCATTAATGCGGCGATAGGTGATGGCGCGAGCACCATTCCATGAATTGAACACGGCACCGATGCCGCCCCAGAGTTGTTCCATCGGGTCGGTAGGGAAATCCTGGCCGCTGCGTTTCTTGATGATATTTTTGAAAGTGACAACCAATTCTTTGAGATCGTCCACGGTCATTTCCAGATCGGAGGTGATGCCCCGTTTTGTTTTCAGCGCGTCAATGGCGACTTCATAAGGGTCGTGTTCTTTGCCTTCGGCGGTTACACCCATGACCACGTCGCCGTAGGTCTGGACAAAACGGCGATAGGAATCCCAGCCGAAACGAGGATTGCCCGTTTTGGCAATAATGCCTTCGGTAATTTCGTCATTGAGGCCCAAATTGAGCACGGTTTCCATCATACCGGGCATGGAAACGCGGGCGCCCGAACGAACAGACAGAAGCAATGGGTTTTGGGCATTGCCAAACTTGCTGGCCATGACTTTTTCAATTTGGCGCAGGTTGTTGATAATCTGCGTTTCCAACTCAGCAGGATATTTTTTGCTGTGGTCGTAATAATAGGTGCAAACTTCGGTGGTAATGGTGAATCCGGCCGGCACGGGAATGCCGATGCTGGACATTTCTGCCAGATTGGCTCCTTTGCCACCCAGCAAATTTTTCATGCCACCTTTGCCTTCTGCTTTTCCATCGCCAAAAAAGTACACGTATTTGGTGCGGCTGGTTGTGCGGTTGGCGGATGTTTTTTTTGCCGATTGTTTTGTTTTTGCCATTGGCATCCTCCTAAAAGATCAACTTCGGGGGCGGAAACGATTAGTCCAAATGATTTTCCAAGATGAAAAATATAATGGCATGTGCAAATTCGAGCAAGGGTTTTGTGCATAAAATAAAGGCGGATGCAAATCACATCCGCCTTCTTTCCAGATTAACGATTGTAATTTATATGGCCATATTTAAGCCAATGGGCCTGGATACGGGATTTACGGGCCTATGGAATCGGGCAAAACACGTAGGGAGTCGAGGGCTTCAAGTTTGGAAGCTGTTTTCTGGCGCAGGGATTTGTACTGGCGGCTTGCCTGGATGACGTCGCGATTTTCAAGACCCAGCAACAGTTTAAGAATGCTGCGTCTGCCCACAATAATGCGCAAATCCGCCGTGGAGCCGTAACTGAGCGGAATGGGGGTTTCTGTTACAACCACTTCAAGCCCGAATGTGCGCACACCGCCTTCGTGAATGGCATATCCATAGACTTCGGATATTTCGCCATAACCGACAAAACCTTCGCGATCGGTAAACAGATTGCTCAAAATTTCAACTTTTTGGTCAACAAGAACTTTCCAGGCATTGGTTTCGGGTACCCAGGCATCAATAACCGTGCCTTCTGCCAAACCTGCCACAATCAAGATAATGCCCCCTTGTGTGGCCTGCATGCCTGGATAGAGATCGCGGCGGGCAACCACACCATCAACAGGGGTGCGAATAATGGTTCGTTCGAGAGCTTCCTGAGCCGCTTCAAGTTGGTGCACGGCTTTTTCAAGTGCTGCTTCACTTTGGCGCACAGCGGCTTCTGCTTGTTGAAGTTCGGCCAGGGAGGGGCCTCGTCGCGTCATGTTGAGCGTTTCAGTTGCAACTTTGAGATTGACCATTGCCAATTCATAGTTGACCTGTGCCCGCTGGTGGTCGTCAATGCTCCAGAGGCGTTCGCCAAAATATAAGTGTTCTGCGCGTTTGAGTTCTTGTTCGCGGGCGGTGAGGGAAATGCGGGCCTGATCAACGCGCGATTCGGCAATTTTGAGTTCTTCCGCCGTAGGTTTTTCGCGAAGCAGGGCAAGCCTGGCGCGGTCGGATTCGAGATTGGCATGTTCGCGTTTAATGTCTTTTTCTGCAGCGCCAACAGCGGCGCGCAAATCACCGTTGTATAACAGGGCCAATGGCTGATTGGCTATCACCGTGTCCCCGGGTTGGACATAAAGAGCTTCGATAACCCGACTCATGGGCGAATCAATATAAATTTTCTGACCCGGTTCAACAATGCCCTGTGCCATGACCACATCATCAATTTTAATCAGTGCCAGTGCCAAAATTACAGTTCCAAGAATACCAGAAACCCAGAGTAGCCATTTGATCACTCTGCGCTTATTTTTTCTGCGCATCATTACAAAATTCCCTTTTTCTTGACAGATTTGGTGAGAACTTCTATATTCAAGGCTCTGCAATTTAAATGCAGATGGAATGGGCCCGTAGCTCAGTGGTAGAGCAGCGGCCTTTTAAGCCGTTGGCCGAAGGTTCAAATCCTTCCGGGCTCACTTTTATGCTCATTCCTTATTTTCAGAAATTTCAGATAAAAAACGGCCCTGATCCCTGATGGATTCGGGCCGTTTTGTTGCATGCGACGCCATCGGGTAGGCGAATGGGTTAATTTATAATACTCTTTTTATAGGGTCAAGGTATTTATAATCTTTGTTTATAAAAATGCTTCGGAATGGTGTTCACTTGACATGCCTCGGGTATTTATATATGTTGTTAATCAATTAAATCAGGAATTGAAAATCTGGTTTTTGGGGAGGAATGATCGGTGAGCACTCTGGATCGGGCGGCCATCAAATATTGGGCGGAGGTTTTTGAAAAAACCCCTCTGGCAGATATGTTGATCTGGGCCTGGGAAACACTAGGCCCGCGTGTGGCGTTTGGCACGGCATTTGGCTCCAGCGGCATGGTGCTACTTGATGTGATGCAAAAGGTGGTGCCTCAAATGCCGGTATTTACAATTGACACAGGTTTTCTCTTTCAAGAAACACTGGATCTCAAAACGCGTGTTGAAGAGCGGTATGGCATGGTGATTGAGTCGGTTTTTGCGCATTTGACCATTGAAGAACAAAATCGAGAGTATGGTTCCAAATTATATGAGCACAATCCCGATCAATGTTGCTGGATACGAAAAGTTGAGCCCTTACAGCGCAAATTGGGTGACCTCGATGGGTGGATTAACAGCCGACGGCGCGATCAAGGGGATACGCGCAAACACCTTGAAATTCTGGAATATTACGAAACAGACGGGCGGGCATTGTTGAAATTGAACCCTATGGCCAATTGGACGCGCAAACAAGTCTGGGATTATATTTTGGAACACGATGTGCCTTATAATCCACTGATGGATCAAGGGTATGCCAGCGTGGGTTGTTGGCCTTGCACCAAACCTGTGGGGGCCGATGGGGATGAGCGCTCAGGGCGTTGGGCGGGCACGGGTAAAACAGAGTGTGGCATTCACACATTTTTGCAATCGGGTGAACCATCAGAAGATCAGGTGGCAAAGGCTGGTTGACCCGTTATGTGTTGGACTGTTGTTGGCCTCATTTATTCTTGACTTCTTCACTCAAGAAATCTATTTTTCAATCCCATCGTGGTTTTTTTGCGGGCACATTTTTGTGCCATTTGATCTATGACTGATTTGCTGGTACCTTTGCGCCCTCGCATTTGTGCATCTATTGTAGATGATATTGGTCATACGCCTCTGTTGCGCATGACCAAACTTGTTGAAGGTCTCAAGCCAGGGGTTGAAATCTGGGTCAAACTTGAAATGTTTAACCCCGGTGGATCGGTCAAAGACCGCCCGGCTTTACAAATGATTCTCGATGCCGAGGTTTCTGGAGAATTAACACCTGATAAAGTCATTTTGGATTCAACATCGGGCAATACGGGCATTGCCTATGCCATGATCGGTGCGGCCAAAGGATATGCCGTTGAATTGGTAATGCCAGGCAGTGTGAGCATTGAACGGCGACATGTGATTCAGTCTTATGGGGCCAAACTGATTTTGAGTGATCCGTTAGAAGGATCGGATGGGGCGATTTTAAAATGCCGCGAAATTATGGCAGACAATCCCGGGAAATACTATAAACCCGATCAATATAATAACCCGTCTAATCCCAAA
>CAXNEV010000250.1:0-5950 GCA_964200925.1 Candidatus Latescibacterota bacterium
TCCCGTGCAACACCTTTTTGTCTGCCGGACAAACAGTTGCCTGCACACCAGATAACACAGGAGCATCATCAATCACAAAATAATACGGTTGAAGTCGCACCCGTCCTTTAAACGTCTCAATGTGATCCGTATCAAAATTGTAATACGATGCATTAAACGTCGAACCATTGTGAAATTCCTGCATCACGTGAGGCGTTTGGGAAAATGAAACCATAGCGTGTTCGATTACTTGTTGCCAATCCAATTCCGCCATATCATGGCCAACAGCCACCCCCCGACTTCCCCAGGCTTGTTCTGAAAAACCAGATGGTTTAATCACCAGTTGTCGCTGTTTTTGCGTCACATTTGCCAGCTGACGCCAATCGGCAAACGCCTGCCCATCCACTTCTAAACCGGGAATAATGGCATAAGGTGGCAACGGTGTCGGATCCAAAATCCACGTTTTGGGAAATGTTGCATTTAAAAATGCCACCGAATCTTTTCCTAAATGCTCCCGCCAGAATCCCACAAGCAATGGGTGATAAAACAAACCCATCATCATTTTTTCTTCGTGATAGGCTTTTAAGGGAGGGGTCATGGCCACCAACCCTTTCCGCACCGCATATAAAATCAAATCAATTTTAGGCAGATTGCGCAGGTCAAACAATTCAAAAAATCGATAGACCACATCCAAATGGCGACGGCCCCGATTGCCATCCACAAACAGCCCGTCTTCAAAAAAGTGAACCTCTTCTGGATCAACGACATACGTTTCCATCCCAATCGCATTTAATCGGCCCGCCAAATACACCATTTCTGGCCGATAGGCCGATGATTCTTCCGATACAATAATGCCCAATATCGGAGTTTCAAGTTCGGCTATACAGCGAATCATTCGGGCAAATCCCGTTACCATGCCATCGGCCCCACCCACAATATCATAGCCCAGTTTGTGATACCGCTCAGCCATACTGGCCGTAAACCCAATGCCCCCCGGAATTGAATCCAATTCGGTGGCAATCATGCCATTTCGCGTGGGAATCAAATCGGGTCGAATCACACAGGGCAAATGGCTTTTAAATCGGTTCATCCGGCCAAAATTGATCACCTCTTCCGTTTTGCCCTGATCCAGATATCGAGCCACCCATTCGGGTTGCAAACCACGAGCACTTTGAGAATAAAGCAGATTCAACGCTTTATAAAACCGGTGCAAATGTTGCCCTAATAACTCTAAGTGCGCAATCACAGGAGACGGCAACCACCAGGGTTCTGGTGACACCCGCCACGAACTGTTTGATTTTGGATGCACCTCGCGCTGTGTATCGGTAAACAATCCCCCTTTAGGCGTGAGTTGGTCAATATACAGTGCCCGTTCGCGAGCATCCATATTTTGTGATGGTTCCGTGATGCAAATTCCCATATCCATTCCTTCATAGGTCAATGATAGATTGGCACTGATGCACAGCTCGGGTGATCATCTTGCTGGTTATGACCTTTTGCAGAGAAGATCGCACATACCACATTTCCCAAAAATACAAAGAACAGGGAAGCATGCAAGATGCCAATCCCTGTTCTGTTCAAGAAAAACCCTTTGTGTAAAAAAACAACTATTAACCTTCGCGTTTTGACCGCAAATACTCACCAATCAATGCCCGATCTGCCTCTGATAATCCAGGAAATCCACCTTGTGTTGGAGCTGGCTGTTCGGGTTGAGAGACAGGCGTTGGTGTCGGCGCTTCCATTTGTGGTTTGGGTTGTGGCCGAAGAGGTGCCTGAGAAACCGCCTGTGCCGCTTTTTCACGCTCTTCTAAGTGCCGTCGAATCAAATCCATCGTGAACCCATCTGACGTCCCATTGTTGTTTGACACGTCAGGAACCGCAGGTGGTGGGTTGGGTGGTGCTGGAGAGGAAAATGAAGCTCGGGGCATCTCCGCTTCTGGTCTTTGCACAACAGGACGCTCAGCAACAGGAAATGGCTGAACCACCCTATGAGCAGGTTCTTCTGGCGGTTCTGGTAATTGAGAAGGAGGAATAGCAACATAGGCCGGCATATCTATCCGGGCCTCTTCTTCCATTTCATCTTCGAGATTCAGGCGTGCAGCGACCGACTCATAAACCGATTTGGCCGCTTCAACACGCGCTTCTAACAAATGAAGAGACCGACGCAATTCATCAATTTTTGACGAAGCATCTTCAATTTCTCGTCGGGCAAAATCCAGAACCTGTTCGTACAGTGTGCCGTTTTGTTTGCCGTTTTGAATGGTCATAATGGATGTCCTTTGGTGGAGAGTCAAAGGCGCTCATTCTTTGAATAGGAAGCCCAAAAGCCTGAAATACAGGAAAAATTTGCAGAAAAATTAAACAACTACATGAATATAAACCTCTTAAGTATAACGCACACAAAACAAAATAGCAAGGTCAAAATACCCAAATATTGCACCCTAAGACCCCGGCAAACCCCGTCTTCCAAATATCTTATCAAAACCTGATTGATTCCCAACATCCGACATTGAGCAGTTGTGTTGAGAGAAAAAAGGAATTACCCATGAAAGAGCAATCAACCGTTCTCAGAGGGGGAAAAATGTTGCAGATAGCCGTAGAACGATTCGATCATCTTGCTATTATAGCAGGAGTTATCAAAGATTTAGAAATAGTTGAGTTCAATAGATGCTCGCATAGAAACAGAAGCAAAAGAACAAATAACAGCAGGAGAAGCCATTGCAGGCATAATCATCAATGGGCTGGGGTTTTCCAATTAGATCTGCTCAATGCCAGTTGAAGGGCTGCTTTCTTTTATCGAAGGGTCATAATGCCCGTGTTTTAACCCTCCGTGATTGTCCTTGACTTCCCCAATCACCCACCTTAGATTTTTGCCTGTCCTGACGGGCTTCAATAACAAAGCATGTTGCATGTTTTTATTTAACCGACCTTGAACATATGCGCGATTCAAAACTGGCGAGTTTATTTATGAAAGCACCACACAAAACAATCTTCACCACCTATGTCTTTCTGGTTATGATTCCTTGGTTGCTTTTTGACCATCCCCAGATCTTTGCCCAAAGATTAACCCCTACTGCCAATTTGCCGGGCACCTGGGGTGGTTCTTCCGCTTGGGGAGATTACGACAACGACGGCGACCCGGATTTGCTCATCACCGGCCTCACAGGCCCAGCAGATGGTTGTTTGCCCATTGCACGGGTGTACCAAAACGCAAGCGGCAATTTGATAGATGCGCAAAAAGGGCTCACCGGCATCTATCTCGGCCAGGCCGCCTGGGGCGATTATGATGGCGATGGCGATTTGGACATTGCCCTTTCGGGTTTGACAATTGACCAGGAAAGCGTGCTTAAAATTTATCAAAACAACAACGGCATATTTTCTGAAGATACCGAACAGACAAATCTGGAAAGTGTGCGTTATAGCGCCCTGGCCTGGGGCGATTACGACAGCGATGGTGATCTCGACCTGATTGTGTCGGGCATGACAGTGGGTGGCAATCCATACACCGCCCTTTATAACAACCGCCGGATAGACCGCACGCGCACAGGCAGTGTTTTGGGTGGGCGTTCCATTCTCACTTTGGACGCGCCCAATACCGAGCGTTTGCCCAATCTCAATCAGGGTGCCCTGGCATGGGCCGATATCGATGGAGACGGCGATCTGGATCTGGCTGCATCGGGATATGCCAGCGGAGGTGCCCGGCAAACCCGCATTTTTCTGAACCAGCCATTGGGCACCTTCATTCAGGATGAGCGCAATAACTTAACTCCCATATCTTCCAGCAAGATGGCCTGGGGTGATTACGACAACGATGGCGATCTCGACCTGGCCATTTCCGGATGGGGAAACGATTGGGAAACTGTTTTTGAACTTTATACCAATGCCGCGGGCATTCTTCGCAAAGACCTCACCTTCAGTGCGACCCGTCTGGTTGGGTCTCTGGCCTGGGGCGATTACGACAACGACGGCGACCTCGACCTATCTGCAACTGGGCAAAACACCGCATCTGATCGATTTGCATATATCCTCAAAAACACGGGTGGCAAATTTCAGACCGATCAAACCCAGGGATTAACCGGCCTTCGCGGAGGAAATTTGTCTTGGGTCGATGCCGACAGCGATGGCGATCTCGATCTGTTGCTTTCTGGAGAAGATGCCGCAGGGGTGCGAAAAACCACCCTTTACACCAGCACTGGTGTGGCCACCGTGAACACCCCCCCCCAACCCCCTGACCGATTGGGCAGCCCGATTGTTACGGGTGATGATGTCTTTTTTAACTGGAACGATGGCACCGATGCCCAAACAGGTTCCACAGCCCTCACCTATACCCTGCGCATTGGCACATCTCCCAGAGAACACAATGTGTTTTCAGGAACTTTGCCCATGGGGCCCGGCAATCTGGGTACCAGCAAAACCATCCGCCTCACCGTTCCACTGGCCCGCGACACCTACTACTGGAGTGTGCGTGTTACCGATACAGGTTTCAAAACCTCACAAGAATCACAGGAAGAAGTTTTTCACGTACAGGATCTCGTTGGCTCCCGGCAATCGTTGCGATCTTTGCAAAACAGCGCTCTGGCCTGGGGTGATTACGACAACGATGGCGATCTCGATCTGGCCTTATCCGGACAGGATGCCGACGGCACGGCCCGCAGTCTGATTTATAAAAACGAGGGTGGAACCCTGAGCGAAAACGACAACATTTCCCTTCAAGGCATGCAAAATGGATCCCTATCCTGGGGCGATTACGACAACGATGGCGACCTCGACCTGGCGGCCACAGGAGGTGATCTTTTTGGCAATCGTTTTACCCATTTGTATCGAAACCGACTTGAATCAGGTGATTTTGCCCTCAATGTTGCCAATACACAGGTGCTGCCACAGCTCAACAACAGCAGCCTGGATTGGGGCGATTATGACAACGATGGCGATCTCGACCTGGCCCTGATGGGCACAGAATCTGGCCGGCGCATTACCCAATTATTTCTCAACAACAAAGGCACATTTGTTCTCGATACCCGGCCATCATTCACGGGCACAGACAACGGGACCCTATCTTGGGGTGATTACGACAACGACGGCGATCTCGACCTGGCGGTCATTGGGCAAATCAACGATCAAAACCAGGCCCAGATGGCGTTGTATCAAAACCAACAGGGCACTTTTTCTGCCGACACCCGATCAACGCTCACGGGCTTGTTGGCCAGCAGTTTGGCCTGGGGCGATTACGACAACGACGGCGATTCAGATATTGCCGTTACAGGTATTAACCTTCAAGAAGGGTTTGCCACGCGCATTCTCAACAACGACGGATCGGGTCTATTCACCAGAACCCCTTTCAATTTAACCGGAGCGGCCGCCAGTGATGTTGCCTGGGGCGACTATGACAACGACGGCGATCTCGACCTGGCCGTTGTCGGACAGGCTCAGACCGGTCAGATTTTGAACATTTATCGCAATCAAATCACCAGTTTTGACCTGGTGGATATCGATGTGCTCAGTCCCATCGACTTTGCCACCGTGCGCTGGGCCGATATCGATGGCGATCTCGATCTGGATCTGATCAGCAGTGGCCGCACCAGCATTGATGCCAATACCTTTCCGCCTATCACGCGTGTCAACGACAACCTCGAAGCCCGATTTAACCCCAATCGCGCACCGTCTGCACCCACTGGATTACTTGCCACATCTCAAGGCAATGTTGCCACATTAACCTGGCAAAGCAGTTCCGATTTGGGCATTACGCCTGACAAAGCCTTAACCTATGCCCTTCGCGTGGGCATTCAACCCGGAGGAAACCAGAATCTTTCGGGTGTTCGGCAAACGGGTGACGGTTCCATTTCCCGTTTACAATACACGCTGACCAACCTCCCAAGCGGGGTTTATTACTGGGCGATCCGCGCCATCGACAAAGGGTTTGCCTCTTCACCCTGGTCGGCAGAAACCAGTTTTATTGTGGACAATGTGCGCC
>CAXNEV010000251.1:0-5926 GCA_964200925.1 Candidatus Latescibacterota bacterium
GGGAAAAAAGCCCGGCGCCTATGGCTTGCAAAATGCGAAAAAAAATCAGGCTGGGCAAGTTCCAGGCCAGTGTGCACAACAGCGTGGTAACACAGAACAAACTGGTGCTGAACATATAAAGTCGGCGCTGGCCAATGGTTGCACCCAACCAGCCCACTGCTGGCAGCAAAATGACCATGGTCAATAAAAAAGAAGTTTGCACCCACTGAATGCTTTGCACATCGGCGCTGATTTCGGTCATCATTCGAGGCATCAGCAAATTGATCAGGCCAATGCTGCTGGCCAAAGCAGCCGTTTGTCCAAAATTGATGGCAACAACCAGCCCCCAGGGATGGCGATAGATGGTTTGGGAAGAGGATGTCATGGTGAGGAAATTCGGATGCCCACAATGGCCGACATGCCCGGTCTAAGTTGATGATTGGCATTGTTCAAGGCTATGCGCACGGGAATACGCTGGATGACTTTGACAAAATTGCCTGCTCGGCTTTGCCGGGGAAGGAGGGCTACCTGGGATTTGGTGACGGAACCCACATTGATCACTTTGCCTGCAAAAGTTTGTTTGGGAAAGGCATCAATGGTGATGAGGGCGATTTGATCGGTTTGGACGTGTCTGATTTGGGTTTCTTCAATATTGGCGATAATCCAGATATCGTCCAGATTGCGAATCAGACAAATGGTTTGGCCTTCTTCGATTCGTTCGCCGGGTTGTGCATTGACCAGGGCCACCACGCCGTGTACGGGGCTTCGAATTTCTGTATTATCCAAGCGAATGTGTGCGGCTTCCCGTTCGGCTTCGGCCCGGCGCAATTCAGCCCTGGCTGTTTCCACGCGTTGTTTGTGCAAGGTGATGCCTTCGATAATTTCACGGGAAAGCGCCTGTGAGGCTGTTGCTTTGTGCACTTCTTCGCGCACGGCGTCGAGTTCGGCCTGGCTTTTGTCGCGGCGAATGCGTGCGATTTCAAGTTCTGAGTTGGAAACAAGGGCCGATTGGGAAAGTTTTTGTACGCGTTGAAAATGGCGTTCGGCTTCGTCCAGGGCAATTAAAGCACCCGAAAGGCGAGCCTGCCAGGCAACAAGTTCGGCCTGTTCGCGTTCGGCAGTGGGACCGGCTTTGCGGCGTTCAATTTCGAGAAACAGGTCGGTTTCAAGCAACAGGCTTTGCGTTTGATCTACCCGGGCCTGGGCGGCGTTGAGTTCGGCTCGAACCAGGCCATCTTGCAGATGTGCAATGGCCTGGTTCATTTGTATGGTATCTCCCTCGGATACCAGCAGATTTGCAATGCGACCAGGTATAGATGCAGAAACGGCAACAAGTGGGGCATCTACAAAGGCATCATCGGTGACCACATGAGTGAGGCGGTAGCTGATGGTGGGATAGGACAACACACCGGCAAGAATGAGAATCAAGGGCAAGGCCCAGATCAGGGTGCGCGTTGAAAAAAAACGCTGTGGTTTATCGGGTGTGGTGGTCATTGGCTTCTTATATGGGGTTGATGGATGCATAAGATAAATCACGAATGAAAATAAGGGCAAATTTTTTGTAAGGCTTTCCGATTGAAGACGACCAATTGAAAAAGGATTTTCCAAAATGGCTGTTACACACTTTTAAAAGGATGTGGGAATGAAACACATGGCCATCATGGTGATGGTGATTTTGGGGTTGGTATTGAACACTTACGCACAGGAAAATACCCGAACAGAATTTGTTGTGCACGGGGTTGATCAGGATGCTGTTTTTAAACTGTCGGATGCCAAAGGAAAGTATGTGGCATTGCATTTTTTATTGAAAACCGCGTGCCCGTATTGTATGGCACATACCATAACCTATGCCCGCAGGGCAGAAGAGCTGCCTGATGTGATCCAGGTTTTTCTGAAACCCGATACGGATGAAGAAATCAAAAACTGGCGTATGTCACTGGATAAAAAAAATAATGCGGTTGAGGAAATTGCTCTCAAACTACCGGTTATTTACCGAGACCCCGAAGCAGAACTGGCCAAGGTATTTGAAATTCCATTTGGCTACCAATTTCATGGTCAGGAAGTGCATTATCCGGCGCTGGTATTGATAGGGCCAGATGGCAAAGAGGTGTTTCGGTATGTGGGGGAAAAAAATAGCGATCGATTTGAATTTGACGAGTTGATAAAAAAGCTGACAGAATTGAAAGAATCAAAATAAAAAACACGAGTCGGGAGTTGCGGGCCGAGAATCAAAAAAAATCCCCTGATTTTCAGGGGATTTTTTTTTGACAAATATATTTGGATTCTTTTGGCGAAGCCCCATTTTAATTGAACATCAACATGGCAATCAACAGCATCACAATCCATGGAGCCAGAGCCCAATAGGCTCTGCGCTGTTGTATTTTGAAATCTTCTTTTTCTTTTTGAAAATTCAAACCCAGGTATTGGTCTATTCTGGATGATTTAAACGGGTATGAGGTCATTGTATAACTCCAAATAATGGTGGTTAAAAAGATTGCATTTTGGCATTGTCAGCACCGGAAATTCCGCGGTGATCACCGGGCAGTCGGTGTATTTGCATGATGTGCGATCTTTATCGCAAGTAGTATGCCAATATTTATATAAAATATTTAAATTTATAAAAAACAATATTTTAAAATTTATTTTGGTTTTGAGTAGAACAAAAAAGCCCCTTAGAAATTGCAATAATTTCCGAGGGGCTTGTCAGTTTTTTGAAACATCAAGCGGTTTTACACCAGATGCGCGCATTTTGAAACATTTTGAGCCACGGTGAAGCTTTTAAGTCGCGTTTTAAATTGTGGGGCATATAGCCCCATTGCCATTTGAGGAAGGCGCGTTCGGGGTGCGGCATCATCACCAGGTGTCGCCCATCAGGAGAACAAAGCCCGGCAATGCCATCGGGAGAACCATTGGGATTGAAGGGATAGGTTTCGGTGATGGTGCCTGAATCATCGACATAACAAACGGGCGCGAGATTGTCGCGTTTGATGCGGTGGTAGATGTCTGTGTTGGGAAAAAAGGCACGACCTTCACCGTGGGCAACCCAAACGCCCAGTGTTGAGCCTGCCATGTCTTTTAGCATAATAGATGGGCTGGGTTGAATTTGAACAGTGGAAAAACGCGATTCAAAACGACCTGATACATTGTGTACAAACCGAGGTTGATCGATATCGGCCAACCCACGAAAAGGCACCCACCCAAGCAGAGCCATCAGCTGGCACCCGTTGCAAATTCCCAAGCTGAAGGTATTTGTGCGGTTGTAAAAAGTTTCAAATTGATTCCAGAGCGCATCATTAAAACGTACAACACCAGCCCAGCCTTTGGCAGAATCGAGCACGTCAGCATAACTAAATCCCCCGACAAACACCACGCCCCGAAAACGATCTAATGTAACCTGGTTGGCAAGCAGATCTGACATGGTGATGTCATACGGGTCAAAACCTGCGGCAAAAAAGGCCGAGGTCATTTCGCGGTCGCCATTGCTGCCTTCTTCGCGAATGATGGCGACTGGGAGTTTGCATTTGGAGGTGAGAATGGCCTGGGCTGTGGGTGCTGGTGTGAAAGATAATTTATAAGTTGGCCCAGTGCGGTTGGACAGGGTGGTTTCTTCTTGAGACACACAGTCGGGATTGGCCTGGCGGCGTTCGAGTTGAAAGCTGGTGGCTTCCCAGATGTTTCGCAGATCAATGGTTGAGGCATGAAGAACGGTTTGGCCGTTGACTGAAAGGGCAATCGTTGGGTCATTTGTCACGGTGCCGATTCCCACACAGGGCACCTGGGCTTTTTGAAAGAGGGCCGTAACTTCCGCTTCATAGTCAGGGGAGATTTCTAAAACCAGGCCGAGTTCTTCGGCAAAAAGTGTTGACAGCGTATTTGTGCCCGATTGCATCTGAACCTGAATACCGCAGTTTCCCGCAAAGGCCATTTCGAGAAGCGTTGTAATCAGGCCGCCGTCGCTGCGGTCGTGGCCTGCGCTGATCCAGCCTTTTTCAATGCAGATTTGCAGGGCTTCAACAGCGCGTTTGAGCAAGGCCGTGTTGTTGACGTCGGGAGTCGTATCGCCAATTTGTTCATAAACATGGGCCAGGGCCGAACCGCCAAGCCTGTTTTGACCATGGCCCAGGTCGATGTATAAAAGTTTGCCTGAACCGGGCAATTTGAGGTCGGGGGTGACGGTTTTGGTGATGTCGGGGCAGGTGACATAACCCGATATCACCAGAGTACCGGGACCTTTGACAATTTCGTCTTTGCCGGTTGGGCCAGGGGCAATAGCAGCCAGCGAAAGGCTGTCTTTGCCACCATCGATGGCCATGCCCAGTTCAGTTAAAATATCAACAAGGGCCTGTGCCGCATCGTAAAGAGCAGCCCCTTCACCGGGCAATTTGGCCGCCCACATCCAGTTGCCCGAACATTTGATGTCATCAATGGCACTGATGCGTGCCCATGTTATGTTGGTGAGCATTTCGCCCACACACAACCGGGCCATTGCTGCCTGGTCAATAAATCCTTTGATGGGTTGTTCGCCAATGGCTGTGGCGGCTCCTGTGGTGCCAAAGTGGCTTTGCGCGATGACGGCAACATTGGACAGGGGCAGTTGCAACGGCCCAACACACTGTTGCTGGGCAACAAGACCGGTCACACTGCGATCTACTTTGTTGGTCAGAAAACGCTTTGATCCAACTGAGAGCAAACGCAATACGCGGTTGAGCGCATCGGATACGGTGAGATTTTCGGGTAAATTTAACGGTTGGGTTTGTATGGGGATGCGGTTGAATACAAAGGTTTTTTGCGGCATTTTCCCCAGCACTTTGTCCAGTTCGAGATCGACGGGCGTGCTGTTGTCCTGTTTGTCATACACAACCACACGACCATCACCCGTAACTTCGCCAACAAAAGCAAAAATGACTTTTTCGCGTTCACACAGAAAGGTAAATAACCCGGCTTGTTCGGGGCGAATGAGCAGGGCGTTGTTTTCTTGAAATTCGGCACCCCAAATTTCGAGTACCGATAACGTGGCATCACCAATGGGCACTGCGCGAATATTGATGCGGGCACCTTCTGGTTCAACAATTTCTTTGAGCACATTGCAGTTGCCGCCAGCACCCTGATCGTGAATGCTGATGATGGGGTTTTGATCGCCAAGCTCCACACATGCTCGAATAACGCGGTTGAGTTTTTGTTCCATTTCGGCATCGCCGCGCTGAACAGCATTAAAATCGAGTTCGGCTTCGTTTTCGCCCTGAACCATGCTGGATGCAGCCCCACCACCCATTCCGATGCGGTAGGCTGGGCCGCCAATTTTGGTGACGAGCATTTTGGGTTCGGGTTTGCCTTTGGTGGCGTGGCTGGCATCCATTTGACCCATGCCTCCGCTGAACATGATGGGTTTGATCCATTCGCGGCGTTCCCCATTGGGCAACCTCAGACCAAAAGAACGGGTATAACCCTGAATGACGGGTTCGCCAAATTTGTTGCCATAATCAGATGCGCCATTGCTGGCATCGATTTCAATTTTGAGTGGGTTTGCCAGATTTTGTGGATATTGAAAAGAAGGGTCTTCCCAGGGAAGTGCATAACCGGGAATGTAAAGGTTGCCCACACAATAGGCGGCGGTTCCTGCCACGACAAGGGCGCCACGGCCCGTGGCCTGCACATCGCGAATGCGGCCACCGGTGCCGGTTTCTGCTCCTGGAAAAGGGGCAACCCCCGACGGGAAATTGTGGGTTTCGGCAGTGAAAATGATGTCGTAGTTTCTCTCAGCCAATAGGAATGGCGATGAGGTGCCGGGGTGTTCTGGCACCAGAGTGGAGATGCAGTAGCCGTGAATGGCACTGGAATTGTCTTTGAAAGCAATGGTACTGTTTCGAGGGTTTAGCTTAAGCGGTTTTTGCACCATTGCTATGAGGTGGTCGGGCATTTCCTGGCCGTCGATGATGAGGCGACCGCG
>CAXNEV010000252.1:0-5913 GCA_964200925.1 Candidatus Latescibacterota bacterium
CAAATCGATGCGGCCCAAAAAAAACACGGGGTAACGGTGGGCTGTGTGCATCAATCGCGATTTACGCCCGTGGTGCAAAAGCTCAAAGGGCTTTTTGAGAAGGGGCTTTTGGGCCAGATTTATTCTGGCAGTGTGTATATCAAGCGGTATCGCACGCAGGACTATTACAATTCGGGAGGATGGCGCGGCACCTGGAAAGTGGATGGTGGAGGCTGTTTGATGAATCAGGGCATTCACGATGTGGATCTGTTTCGGTGGTTTATGGGCCCTGTGGAAGAAGTCATTGCCATCATCGAATCAACAGGGCGCAATGTGGAGGTTGAAACACTGGCTTTGGGTCTGGTAAAATTTAAAAATGGGGCGCGCGGTGTGGTAGAAGGCTCCACACTGGCCTATCCCGAACTGCCCACATATCTGGAAATTTTTGGATCGCGTGGTACCGTAACTTTTTCAGCCAGAAAATTAATGCGTTTGGATCTGATCGATCCCACACCCGAAGAGGGGGTTGCACGCGAAGACCTGTTGGAGATCACGCGTGTGCATGAACAAACACAGGCCCAAAAAGCCAAAGTGGAAGCAGGCACAGCCGTGCCATCTCTGGATATGGGACACACGCCGGTCATTGCCGATTTTGTAGAAGCAATTCAAACAGGTCGAGAACCTCTGGTGAGTGTTTCTGAAGCCCGCAATGCCGTAGAATTGATTACTGCTATTTATGAATCGGGAAAACACAACAACAAACCGGTTCGCCTGTAGTTTTTTACAACAAAGGAAAGGCGTATGGAACGAATTATTTTGGGAGAAAGTGGCTTGTCGGTTTCGCCGATTGCCTTTGGCACCTGGCAACTCAGCCCGCGTTTTTGGGGTGACCCATCCAAAGAAGAGGCCATTGCGGCCATGAAACTGGCATTTGACAAGGGCATCAATTTTTTCGACACAGCAGAAGCCTATGGCGATGGGCAGGCCGAGTGTGTATTGGGCGAGGCCATCAAAAAGTTGCCGCGCAAAGAACTGGTCATTGTCACAAAAGTGTTTAACCATTTTAACGAAGATGGCACGCGATATCCCGATCTTTCGCCCGATCATATTGCCGCGCGCTGTGAAGTATCTTTAAAACGCATGGGCATTGACACCATCGATCTGTACTTGTTGCATATGTACGATCATCTGACCCCTTTGGCCGAAATTGCCGGTGCATTAAAACGCCTTCAGGAACAGGGGAAAATTCGGTGTTATGGCCTGAGCAATCACACCGTGGAACAATGCCGGGCACAGCGGAAATTTGGGGCTTATTCTGTGGTTCAACCCCCCTACAGTTTCGTTGATCCGGCAGGAGAAAATGATTTGTTGCCCTATTGCCAGTCAGAAAACATTGGGGTCATGGTCTATTCGCCCATGCACAAGGGATTGCTCACAGGCAAATACAAAGGGACAGAGACCTTTTCCGATTTTCGCAAAATACATCCCGATTTTCAGGGTGAACGGTTTCAAGACATGTGTGACAAAGTGCAAAGCTTAAAACCCATGGCCGATGGATATGGGTTGACCATTTATCAACTGGTGTTGTCTGCCACATTGATGCACCCGGCCATTCATGTGGCCGTTTGTGGCATTAAAACCCCCGACCAGATTGCCGAAGCGGCCGGGGCGCTGGGCAAAACATTATCGCGGGAAGATTATTTTGAGGTGCGCAAAGTTGTGGGGCCGGGAAGTTCGAAGGTTGCAGATGCAAAGGGGAGTCGAAAATAGGGGTAGTTTTTTTGATCCGTATTTCTATTCAAAGGATGTTCTGATGAATCTCTCATTATTTCAAGATGACAAAGTGCTTTCTGAATGGACGCTCTTGACCGCTGAATCGGGTGAAACACTGGATGTGCCAATGGGAAATGGCGATTGGGCGCGGGGAAATGAACTGCGCGCCGACATTTATTTGCCAACGGGTGCAGATGGTCAGATTGTTTGCACCTTGACTTCTGGCCAGCGCACCGAAGGCATGAGCGAAGATGATGGGTATCGTTTTAATGCGATTGTATCCGTTCGGGGCGGCAACATCTGGGAAGGTTGGCAGGAATTTCGATTTCCGGCCGAATGTTTTTATACCCTGGGCATTCCCGCACAGGGATGGGGGCAGATGAAGTCGGGCACTATTGCATTGCCATTGGGGGGGCGCATTCGCAATTTGAGGCTTGTGGCTCGAGAGATTGTGCAGGGACCCCGCATGACAGATGGCGCATTGATTGATGCGATCAACCTCGATTATTCGGGGATGGAAGCCGCCAAACAGGCGGGAAGTACTGAGGGAAAATTGCAGAAAATTGCGCAATATTTTCGAGCCAGTACACAAAATCGCCACCATGTTGACCAACCGCCAAAAGCCAATATCGAAGAAGCAGATCGGGTTTTATCCGGTTACATGATGGGGCATCATTGGCCAGAGCGGGTAGATTGGGATGCCAATCCCTATGGATATATCGAATGGTCCATTCGCATTCACGGATTTCCGTATTTTGTGCCCTTGGAACAGGCCTGGGCAGAAACAAAAAATCCCAAATATGCACTGGGCATTGAAAAGATTTTGACAGACTGGATGGCGCGCACGCCCATGCCTTATGGCGTGCGTTCGGGCGGGTTGGCATGGGGCCATTCGCTGATTGTGAGCCAGCGCGCATTTTGCACATTGGTTGATGCCTTTGCGGTAGTTTGCAAATGCGATGCGGTGCAGGATCGCACGATTATTGACATGCTCAAATCGGCGTTTGAGCATGTGGAATATATGCGCAAGTTTGAATCGTTTCCGCCATCTAACAAAACGATTTCAGAAGGCCGATCCATGCTGGCCATGGCCTGTTCTTTCCCGGAATTTCGAGAATCGTCAACATGGTATGAAGTGGCCAGCCAGCGATTGCTGGACGATATGACCATTCAGGTCTTGCCCGATGGTGCCTCCTACGAACTCACACCCGGATATCAAATGGCCATTGCGTCGTGGTTTTTGGCGGCATTTCAGGTGGCGCAAAAATTTGGCCGTTCGCTCAATCCGGAACTGGAAGCGGGCATTCGGCGCATGTATGACTGGTGTGTGTCGATCACACGGCCCGATTTTTCGCGGCCTTCTGTCTCCGATGCGGGCAGCCTGGATGGGAAGTATCGACACGCCCTTACCGAGCCGGGTCGATTTTTGGGCAATCAGGCCGCCATCTGGGTGGGCACAGAAGGCACAGAGGGAACCCCACCCGATTATTTATCCATCGCCCGACAGGATTCGGGCTATTTTGTCATGCGCAGTGGTTGGGACAAAAATGCGCGTTATCTGCTGTTTGAAGGCGGGCCTTTCGGGCGGTTTCACCAGCATGAAGACATGCTCAGTTTTGACCTGTTTGCACACGGATTGCCGTTTATCGTCGATCCGGGCATTACCTCGTATTATCCCAATCCGTGGACCACGTTTTACCGCACCACACAGGCGCACAACACGGTATTGGTGGATGGCCGGGGTCAAAAACGACGCACGCAGACGATTGCAGAGTGGGTCGATTCTGCAAAAGACAAAACCGTGTGGCGATCTGATGATCGTTCGGATGTTGTGGTGGCCACTTACAATGCCCAGTGGGATGGGTTGGAAGAACCCATCAGCCATCGCCGTGTGATGATGTTTGTAAAACCCAATTATTTTTTGCTGTTTGACGAACTGCTCGGACAGGGCAAACACACCTATGAAGCCCTGTTTCATTTTATGCCGTATCGCGTCGTCATTGACCCGGTGACCAAAGCTGTGCGCACAGGGCGCATGTCGCCGCCCAATCTGGAAATTTTGCCATTGGTGAATATGACACCCAGGCTTGTGTGTGGGCAAAACGATCCGGTGCAGGGCTGGCTGGCCATTGGCGGTCAGGATGTGCCTGCTCCGGTAGCCATTTACAAAAAACAAACCACACTGCCCTTCCGCACAGCTTATATTTTGGCCCCCTTCACCGAAGGCGTCACGGCGGGCATTGTGGCAAAAACCACGCGCCGTGGCGATGTCTGGACCATTCGCATCACACATGCCAATGGACAAAAAGACACCGTGCACATGGACTGGGCATCGGATCAGGGGCCGGTGTTGAAATAGGGTTTTAAACCTTTACCATTCAACATTCAGCTTATCATATTTTTGTATGCCTTCGGCGACCTACTTTTGTAACGACACAAAAGTAGGCAAAAAGTCGTTCCCTCAAACGCCGGGAAGGCTGATTTTCCGCGAATATCCGCACAGGATGCTCGACATGAGATGGCCTGCCAGCGATAAAGGCTTTTCAGAAGGTGTTGCGAAACGGAATCGCGCGGAAAATCACTGAGGTGTTGCTCCTGACTGTTGTGTCTATATGTTTGGGATCGACGATGGCGTAAAATTGTGTAAAACCTTATGGAGACAAAGCATGCAACCCAATTATGCAGTTGAGATGTTGCTCGATGTGAAAGTGCCCATGCAAGATGGTGTGGCGCTGTCAACCGATATTTATTTGCCCAAAACCCATGGGAAATTTCCGACCGTTTTAATGCGCACACCCTATAGCAACAACACCGATGTCCTGATTGAAAAGGCCCGGCGTTTGGCCAACAATGGGTATGTTTGTGTGATGCAGGATTGTCGGGGCCGCTGGGATTCGGACGGGGTTTATTATCCGTTTCGCGAAGGGAAAGATGGTTTTGACACACAGGAATGGATTGGCAAACAGGTCTGGAGCGATGGCAAAATTGGCATGTCGGGCGGGTCGTATTTGGGAACAGTACAATGGCAAAGTGCCTCATATCGCAGTTCGTATTTAAAATGCATGGCCCCACGGGTCATCTGCACCGACTATTACAGCGGCTTGGTGTATCCGGGCGGGGCGTTTCAACTCAATGTGATGATGTCGTGGGGCATGCGCACCAATACGCGAACAGGACAAACCATTGATTTTCACAACTGGACCGAAGCGTTTCGGGCACTGCCCCTTTCCGAGATGGACAACAAAGCCGGGCGCGATCTGGCTTTTTGGGACGATTGGATCAACCATCCGTCTCGCGACGACTATTGGGAAGAATTCAATGGGGAACAGTGGGGTGAGATTGCTGTACCTGCTTTTAACATGGGGGGTTGGTACGATTTGTATGCCCCTCAAACGTTTACCAATTTTAACGGCCTTCGTTTGCACGGACGAACACCGGAGTCCCGACAAAGCAAACTGATTGTGGGCCCCTGGCCGCATGCGTTGAGCACATCACCCCGAACAGGGGATGTCGATTTTGGTGCACCGTCTATGGCGGATCTGGATGCGATGGAGCTGCGCTGGTTTGATCACTGGTTAAGAGGAAAAAACAATGGCATTACCTCAGAGCCGCCATTGCGGCTTTTTATTATGGGCTCAAACCAGTGGCGAGACGAACACGAATGGCCGCTTGCCCGAACGGACTGGCAAAAATGGCATTTGCATTCGGACGGCCATGCCAATGCCCTGATAGGGGACGGGGTGTTGTCGGTGAATCAGCCGGGAAATGAACAGGCCGATCACTTTGTGTATGACCCCAATTATCCAGTTCAAACCTTAGGTGGCAACAATTGTTGTACGCCGCATGTTGTACCGTGGGGACCCTATGATCAGCGTCCAATTGAAATGCGCAGTGATGTGTTGTGTTATACCAGTGCTGTGCTGGAATCCGATGTGGAAATCATTGGGCCCATCCAGGTTGTGTTATATGCCCAAACAGATGGGATAGACACCGACTGGACAGCCAAGCTCGTGGATGTGTCGCCTACCGGGTATGCGATGAATTTGTGCGATGGCATTATTCGCGCGCGCTATCGCGAAAGTTTTTCTGCACCGCGTTTGCTTGAAAATGGGCGCGTGTACGAATACACCATTGATCTGGGCGTCACAGGCAATTGTTTTC
>CAXNEV010000253.1:0-5910 GCA_964200925.1 Candidatus Latescibacterota bacterium
ACCAGAAAGCCTGCCATGCCAAACGATCTCAACATACTCAAAAAACGCCTGCTTGAAGAAGAACATTCCGAACCCAACGCTGAAACCGTGCAACACCTCATCAGCACTTTAACCCACAGCGGAACCTGGCCCGACATCGACTATGCCGATCAAACCCGGTCGGGCTGGAAACTATTCCAGCATCTGTCGCGTGTGCTGGTGTTAACCGAAGCCTGGTACCGCGATCCCCAAAAACAGATCCTATCCTCTGTTTTGAACGCCCTCGATCACTGGCTTGCCAACGACTATCAAAATCCCAACTGGTGGTGGAATGTCATTGGCATTCCCCGCACCCTGTCGCGAGTGCTGTTGCTGCTCCATGAAAAAATATCCCGCTCTCAATTTGAAAAAGGCCTTGAAATTCTCACCCGCGCCAAACTGGGCATGACCGGGCAAAACCTCGTCTGGGTTGCCGACATCACGGCCAAACGCGGCGTGTTGTCCCAAAATGCCAGCCTGGTATCAGAAGCCTACACCAGCATCGCCAATGAAATTCGCATATCCTTTTCAGAAGGCATTCAACCCGATTACAGTTTTCACCAGCACGGCCCGTGTCTGTACAACCACGGATACGGCGCGGGTTTTGCCATCGACTGCACCCGCATTGCCGCATTGCTTGTGGGCACCCGCTTTTCATTTTCACAGGAAAAAATCGACATCCTCACATCCTACATCCTCGATGGATCACAATGGATGCTGCGTGGCAACTGCCCCGACTATGGCGCAAAGGGCCGCGAAATCGCCCGCAAAAATCCCAGCATTCGCTATTTATCCCATGCCTGCGACCATTTGTTGAAATTGCCAACAGGGCGAGAGTCCGAACTGCAAGCCCTCAAACAAAACATAGAAAATAATACGGCCCCTCCCATAACCGGCAACAAACATTTTTGGCGCGGCGATATCATGTGCCATCACCGCAAAACCTATTACACATCGGCCAGAATGTTTTCCTCTCGAACCGTCAGCACCGATGGCCCGCACAATCAGGAAGGCCTCAAAAGCCACCACCTGTCAGATGGCTGCAACTACCTCTTTTTAACCGGTGATGAATACAATGGCATTTTTTCCGTGTGGGATTGGCAAAAAATTCCAGGCACCACCGTTGTGCAAACCGGCGATTATTCAGCCAATCCCAAAACAGAGGGCCAAACCGCATTTGTCGGAGGTGTCTCCAATGGCACCTATGGATTGGCAGCTTTCGACTTCAAACGCACCGGTTTAACCGCCCAAAAATCCTACTTCTTTTTTGATCGCGAATACGTCTGCCTCGGTGCGGACATTTCATCGGCATTTCAGCAGCCCGTTGTCACCACCATCAACCAGTGCCTGTTGCATGGTCCTGTCATCGTATCGGGTGCGCCCATCAACAAAAGCGACCGCATTATTCCCAATGCCAAATGGATTCACCACAACCATGTCGGTTATCTTTTTTTGTCATCTGGCGACATTCATTTGCGCAACATCTCACAAACCGGAAGCTGGTGGGACATCAACCATGATTACGATCGGGAAATGGAAACCAAAGACGTATTTGCCCTGTGGATTGACCACGGGGCGCGCCCTCAAAATGCCACCTATGCCTACCTCGTTGCACCGGGCATTGCCGATACCGACATGTCTGCTTATACCCAAAAGCATGGCATCCAGATACTGCAAAACACACCCTCTGTTCAGGCGGTTCATCACACCCACCACCGCATCACGGGCGCGGCCTTTTACGCCCCCGGAAGCCTCGCCATAACCAGCAACTTCAGCATGGCAGTGAATCACCCGTGCCTGGTGTTGTTAACCGAACACACCATCTGCCTGTCCAACCCAAAAAACGAACCGCTCACGGTTGCCGTTTCATTCACAAGCGACAATCAGGTCAAAACCATCCTCATCGACTTGCCCGGTGGTTTTGAAGCGGGCAAAAGCATCACCAAACCCATATAGGAACGCCCACCATGAAAATCACCAGACTCGAAACCTTTCTCGTCAAACCGCGCTGGCTTTTTCTCAAAATGCATACCGACGAAGGTCTTATCGGCCTGGGTGAACCCATTCTGGAAGGCCGTGCCCTCACTTGCGCACAGGCCGTTGCCGAACTGGAACCCTACCTCATCGGCAAAGACCCGCGCCGCGTGGTACACCACTGGCAGGCCATGTATCGCCACGCCTTTTACCGGGGTGGCCCCATCCTCACCAGCGCCCTGTCTGGCGTTGAACACGCCCTGTGGGACCTGGCCGGCAAAGCCGCCGGGTTGCCCGTTTACGCCATGCTCGGTGGCCCCTTGCGCGACCGCATCAAAATGTATCGCGGCACCGGCGGTTCCACCCCCGAAGCCGCCGCATCTGCCGTGCGCGAACGCAAAGCCCAGGGCTTCATTGCCATCAAAACGGGCCCGGCAAAACTGCGCCCGGCCCGCCTTGTGGAAAATCCAGCCTTTATCGATCACGCCGTTGACGTTTTTGCCGCCATGCGCGAAGCCGGTGGCAAAGACTTCGACATCGCCATTGATTTTCACGGGGCTATCTCGCCGCAAACCGCCGCCGTCCTCATCAAAGCCCTCGAACCGTATCAACCGATGTTTGTCGAAGAACCCATTCAATGCCAGGATGTGGAAGGGATGGCCGAAATCGCGCGCAAAACGCATTTGCCCATCGCCACTGGCGAACGCATCTTCACCAAATGGGGCTTTCGCGACTTGCTCGAAAAACGCGCCTGCACCATCATACAACCCGACCTGTCCCATGCTGGCGGCATTTTTGAAACCCGCCTCATCGCCGGCATGGCCGAATCCTACTATGCCGCTGTGGCTCCGCACTGCCCCCTTGGCCCCATCTCATTGGCCGCATGTATTCAACTGGACGCATCCATACCCAACTTCCTGGCTCAAGAACACACCACATTTGGCGAAGGGTATCTCAAAGAGCCTTTTGTTTTTAAAGATGGGTATGTCGAACTGCCCAAAAAGCCGGGCCTGGGCATTGAACTGGACGACAATTTGATGGAAGACAAAATTGATCACGATTGGAAAAACCAGGAATCCTATCACCCCGATGACAACTCAGTGGTTGACTGGTAAAAACCAGAAAGCTTCAAAAACAACCACAGATGGACACAGATAAAAATCTTTCAAATATCGGGCTATTGGCACACATTCCTGGACGAGAAATATCCAATCATCCGTTTTCATTTTCTCCGAGGTTTTTATGGACAAATATCTCACTTGCCAAACAACCGAAAAATTTTCTACGGCTTTTGATGCCGATCCAAAAAATCGGATGGCCTTAAATGCGGTTACGCAAACCGACATCGCATCTGTTGCCCTCAACCGCGACGTCATTAACCGCTCCAACCACACCTATTCCCACCTTATTGAAACACCCAAAGCCACCAACCAAAAAAGCACAGGCCGCTGTTGGATGTTTGCCGGGCTCAACACCCTGCGCATTGTGACCCGCAAAAAACTCAACGTCGAAGAATTTGAATTTTCCCAAGCGTATCTCATGTTCTGGGACAAACTTGAAAAAGCCAACTACTTCCTCGAAAACATTCTTGCCACACGCCATGAACCCATTGGCAGTCGCATTGTCATGTGGTTGCTTTCCGATCCCTTACCCGATGGTGGACAATGGGACATGTTTATCGACCTCATTGAAAAATACGGCGTTGTGCCACAATCTGTCATGCCCGAAACACAAAGCAGCAGCAGCTCGCGTTCCATGAACAGCCTGATCGTGCTCAAATTGCGATCAAGTGCTCACCATTTGCGAACCTTGCACGAAAAAGGCGCATCAGAAGATGAACTGAGAAAGGTCAAACTGGATGTGCTTCAAACCGTCCACCGAATGCTCTGCATCCACCTGGGCAAACCACCCGTTGCATTTTCCTGGGCATGGCGCGACAAAGACAAACAATTTCACCGCCGGGGCACCATCACGCCCAAAATTTTTTACGATGACTATGTCGGTATTGACCTCAATGATTACGTCTGCCTCATCAACGCCCCCACAAAAGACAAACCCTACGACAAACTTTATACCGTGCAATATCTCGGCAACGTGGTGGGTGGCCATCCCGTGCGCTATCTCAACGTTGAAATGGACATACTCAAAAAAGCGGCTGTGAACATGATCAAAGACGGCAGTGTCGTGTGGTTTGGTTGCGATGTGGGCAAAATGTTTCAACGCGATCAGGGCATTTTAGATATTGAAACCTATGACTATGACCTTGTGTACAACACCAAATTCCCGCTCGACAAAGCCGGACGTTTGGATTATGGCCACTCCCGAATGACCCATGCCATGGTTCTAACTGCAGTGGACCTCACCGATGACAACACCCCTTTAAAATGGCGCGTTGAAAACTCTTGGGGCACCGAACATGGCGACAAAGGGTATGAAACCATGACCGATGCCTGGTTTGACGAATTTCTCTATGAGATCACAGTACCTAAAAAATATCTGCCCCAAACCCTCTTAAAAGCGCTCGACACGTCACCAACGGTTTTGCCGCCTTGGGACCCTATGGGCGCATTGGCCAAAGCGTAAACGCCATATGAATGTGCCACCGTGTATATAAAAGAAAGGACGCGCATGTCACAACAGCCGTTGACCGACAAAACCGCCCTCGTCACCGGCAGCGGACGTGGCATTGGTCGAGTTATTGCAATATCGTTCAGCCTAACGCGGCGACCGATCTAAACCCAAATTCTGAGGTAGAAATGACATTGCAAAATAAAAATATCGTCGTTACAGGCAGTGCCTCAGGCATTGGCCAGGCCACAGCCCTGTGTTGTGCAAAAGAAGGGGCCCGAATTGCCGTTGTCGATTTAAACAAGGAAGGGGTCAATTGCACAGTTGAAGCCATCCAAAAAGCAGGGGGAACCGCGAAGGGTTTTTGCGTGGATGTACAACAGGAAAATCAGGTGCGGCATCTTTTTGAACAAATCGGCCAAACATTTGATCCCATCAACGGCCTCATTCACGCCGCTGGCATATTGGAAGGCGCATTGGTTCCCATCGACAATTTTGACGAAGCCACCTGGGACCGCGTCATCGACATCAACTTAAAAGGCAGTTTCCTCGTCTCCAAATACGCCGTGCCGTTGCTGGAAAAATCTGGCCAGGGTGTTCTGGTGCTCATTGCATCTGGTGCAGGGGTAAAAGGCGGCAGTTCGTCCATTGCCTATGGCTCAAGCAAAGGCGGTGTTCATGGCCTGTCACTGGTGTTGGCCGCGCAGTTGGAAAGCCGAAACATTCGCGTTCACGGCGTTTGCCCCGGCAACATTGAAACCCCGTTAAAAATGCGCGTGGTTGAAAAACAGGCCCAGAGTTCGGGCCGTCCCGTCAATCAAATGACAGCGGGCCTGGGCAATCCCGAAGGCGTTGCAAAACTATTGACCTTCCTCGTCTCTGACGACGCCGATTATGTGCGCGGAACTCTGTTTACAAGGTGAAATGGCTTTCAGCACTCAGCCTCCTATCGACCTCAAAGCATTTTGATCTGGGCTTTTGCCTATTCGCAAATTCGCTGATTCGCTTTTTTTAAGGAGCTTTTATGCGTCTGGGTCTTGTCGGCTTGTTACCCGGTGATTTTCGCACCCTCACCTCTGCCCATCTTGAAGCCGTTGTCAAATTGGGATTCACCGGTGCGGCTTTTCATTTTCCCGGCCACCTGTGTGCCGAAATCACCCCATCGGATATTAAAACATGCAAAACCCTTTTTGCCACACACAACCTCGATCTGGCACAGATGGCCATCACCTATCCCGAATGCCTCTTTCATCCCGATGCAAACATCCGCCAAACCGTCATTGAAAAAATCAAGGCCGGTGCCAAAATCGCCGCCGACCTGTCTGCCCAGTATTACCTCATCCGCCCCGG
>CAXNEV010000254.1:0-5901 GCA_964200925.1 Candidatus Latescibacterota bacterium
AAGGCTGATTTTCCGCGAACATCTTCACAGGATGCTCACAATGGAATGGCCTGTCAGGGTTCGTGGCGTTTTGATATAGGTTGCGAAACGGAATCGCGCGGAAAATTGCTCTTGTATTGAATGTGTCAATTGATGGGTGTAACTATAACTCATGGTCGTTTACTGTCTTTGTCGAATGGCGTTGGCATGACCGTCGAGGCCTTCGGCTTCGGCCATCACAATGATATGACCGGCAGTTTTTTTCAGGCGCGTTTCAGAATATTGCAGCACGGAAATGGTTTTCAAAAATGTATCCACACCCACCGATGAGGCAAACCGAGCCGCTCCGGCCGTGGGCAAGATGTGGTTGGTTCCGGCATAATAATCGCCCACCGGTTCTGATGAAGCAGGCCCCATAAAAACAGCTCCGGCGTGGCGCACGGTTTGCAAATAGGCCCAGGGTTGGGCAACAATCAATTCCAGATGTTCGGGTGCGATGCGGTTGGACAATTCAATTCCTTCGGCCAAATTGCGAACCACCACCACGGCACCAAAGCGATCGAGTGCTTTTTCAATGGCTTTGCGATGCGACAAATCTGCCGCCTGGACAGCCACTTCTTTTGCCACTTCTTGTGCCAATTTTGCAGAGGGAGTAATGCATACAGCGGCTTCATATCCACTGCCGTGTTCGGCCTGAGACAACAAATCACCCGCAATGTGTTTGGGATTGGCGGTTTCATCGGCCACCACCACAATCTCACTGGGTCCGGCCACCATGTCGATGTCCACTGCGCCAAAAACGAGCTTTTTGGCGATTTGCACATACGGATTGCCCGGCCCTACCAGCTTGTCCACACGCGGAATGGTTTGGGTGCCATAGGCCAGTGCCGCCACTGCCTGTGCGCCGAATATTTTGTAAATGGTTTTGATGCCCAAAATGTGCGCTGCTGCCAGCACTGCCGGATGCACGGCCCCATTGGGTTGTGGCGGGGTGGCCACGCAGATGTGAGGCACGCCAGCAATTTGGGCCGGAATGGCGGCCATCAACAGCGTTGAAAACAACGGTGCACTCGCACCTGGAATCAACAGCCCCACGCGCTCCAGCGGCAACACGCGTTTGCCCAAGATCACACCATCGCCATCTTCTATAAACCACGATGTGCGCTTTTGAGCCTCGTGGAATCGGCGTATATTGGCTGCGGCCGCTTCAATGACCGCAATCAAATGGCGGTCGGCCTGTTGATAAGCACTGGCCATTTCTGCTTCGGGTACAAACATCTCGGGTGCCCGCATGTCAACCCCATCAAACTGACGGGTAAAATCGAGCACTGCTTCATCGCCTTTTTGGCGCACGGTTTGTACAATATGCCGCGTCGTTGTTTCTTGTTCGGGCGAAAAATCCGTTGTGCGCGACAAAATCGCGTTGAGCTTGGCATCTAATGTATCGGGGTTATATTGAATAACGTCGATCATGGCAATCAATAAATCACTTTGTTTAGGGGATATTCAATAATGCCTTCAGCGCCCAATTTTTTGAGCTGGGGCACTACGTCGCGCACATAGCGTTCATCCACAATCACTTCAATAGCAACCCAGTTGTCGTCTAACAAATTGGAAATGGTGGGATTGTTCAGCGCTGGCAGGTGTTTCACCACTGTGAGCAGATCTTGGCGGCGCACATTCATTTTTAGCCCTACTTTGTCTTCGGCGTTAAAAGCACCAATCAACAACATCGCAATATTCTGGGCTTTTTCGCGCTTCCAGGGATCTTGCCAGGCGGTTTTGTTGGCAATAAAGCGCGGCGTGGTTTCAAACATCGTTTCAACAATGCGCAATTTGTTGGCGCGCAATGACGCCCCGGTTTCTGTGATTTCGGCAATGGCATCTACCAATCCAGGTACGCCTACTTTTGCTTCGGTGGATCCCCATGAAAATTCAACCTTTGCCTCCACGCCATGGGTTTGCAAATAATTGCGCGTGGCATTGACCAATTCGGTTGCTATGCGTTTGCCCTGCAAGTCTTTCACCGATTGAATGTTTGAATCTTCCGGCACCGCAATAACCCATCGGGCGGGTTGTGATGTGGTTTTGCTATAGCGCAATTCGGCAATTTCAACGACATCGGCGTCATTTTCCCGAATCCAATCTACCCCTGTCAATCCCACATCCAGCACCCCGCGTTCCACATAATGGGCCATTTCCTGAGCGCGCAAAAACAACCCTTCAAGTTCTGGATCGTCAATTGAAGGGGTATAGGAACGCTGGTTGGCGCGAATGCGATACCCAGCCTTGGCAAACAAATTAAGTGTTGATTCTTGCAAACTGCCAGAAGGAAAACCCATTTTTAAAACAGGCATGACAAAAAACTCCCATACAAATTCAAAATGCGAATGACAAACCACACCTGCAAAGGCGCGGTTTTAAAGATACCTTTTTTGGGATTTTAGCGGAAATTTTTCTCACAAAAAACGGAGGATTTTAACAAGAGCCAAAAGGGAGGATCAACCTATCGATTCAGGCTTTCGAGGTGAGCGATCAGGCCGTTAAGCGATTTGTGTATTTCCTGGAAATATTTGTTTTCTTTGAAATCTCGAATCAATTCCCAGCGATCATAACTATAGGAATCACGCGAATATTCGGCTGGATCATAATAAAATTGCATCCCAAAACCCGTAATTTTAGGGAATTCACCATCCTGAGATTGCAAATTGTTGTGTTTGAGTTGCCCACCTTCAAACAACACACCGTGCGTTGAATCCACACGAACAATTTTGGCCAGAATTTGCATTTTCATGGGAATACTGGGTTCATAGACTTCGGTTTCGCGATTAAAGCGCAATTTTGGGTAAAAATTGAGCAAATAACAGACATTTTCAAGAATGTGAACCTGTTCTTCCAAGGGAATAGGCGTTTGTGATTCTCCCAGAATGTATTTTAAAAAATCATCAGAACATTCCATTTTGATGCCGCCAATGCCAAAATCGACCAGTTGCATGGCCAGGCCAGTTTCCTTGCGAATGTCGCCATTGGTGCGCATTGTCAATGTTTCTGTACCCACACGCGCAACTTCTGTGATCAAATCGTAATATTCGGTCGGATTTTCGGTGCTTATGGATGTGTGAAAAGTGAGAACAAGGGTTGTGCCATCTTTTAAGCCCATGGGCGATTTGGGATCACTGGCCATATTGGGTGGTTTGCGAATATAAAAATTGCGCGTTTCAGGCACGCGCTGAGCCTGGCGTTTCACGTTGCCGGTCAGTTCGAGACCCAGCATATCGGCCTGCCCCATTTCAAGCAGTGATACTTTATTGGAACGCTCATCCATATGGGGTTTGCTCACATAAACAACGCGGCTTTCGCGTGCATTGAGCCGGATGGCATTTTTCATAAATTTGACAATATCTTCGGGCGACTGCTCGCCAAATTCATTGGTGATTTCATAAGGAATGTGGTGAATTTCGGTAATATAAGGCGGCAAACTGCCTGTTTCGGGAAATGTGATGTCTGTTTTGGTGACAAACATATCAAACAGCACCTGCGTATAAACCCGCCGATCACCGGTCACTTTGTGCGAATAACGCAAATATTGTCGCTTTTCATTTTTGCGAATGTTGCCCACGGGCCTGAGCATATAAGCCACGGGAATGCGCGGTGCCAGGTCTTCCAGCAGTTCTTCGGGAAATCGAATGCGCCCCATCACTTTGCAATCGAGCGTGTGCGGCACGCGGTTATATAAAAACCACAATTGAAGCACATCGCCTTTTCCCATATGATTTTCTTCGGCGCGGACCCCATCGGGTGTGCTGATATAAATGGCTTTGTTTTGTATTAAGACCTTGCTTTCGTGTTTAAAAATAAAAGCGCGTTCTAGATCTTCCTGATTGGTTTCGCTTCGCACAAGGCTACAATTGACAGAGTTGGGGCTCATTTCTGCAAGCCGATCCAAAATACGCTCCAGCGTATTGCGGTTGTCACCGCCCCCCATTTTTTTGAATGGATTAAAATTCATGCTCTGCAAGCCTCTAAAACAAAACGAAAAGATTGCTGTATCTATCTACATCTGGACAGTTTACACTAATAAAAGGGGTTTGTCAATGGCAAAGTATTGGCGGGTTGGTTGACAAATATTACCAGGCAAGTTAAGTTACCAAAACGGACACTGCGGTACCTGTTTTTCGGTCAATTTTTCAAAAACTTGATTTTTTTAATCCCATCCAGCCTTTGGAGACTTTATTATGGCACAGACATATCTAATAGGTTTGATCACAGACACACATGACAACAAACATGCCATTGAAAAAGCACTGGTTGTATTTAAAAATCGCCAGGTGGGCCTGGTATTGCACGGTGGTGATTACATCGCTCCTTTTAATGCCCGCTGGATGCAGGGCTTGCAGGTGCCTTTTGTGGGTGTTTTTGGCAATAATGATGGCGAGAAGTTCGGGTTGCGTGCACAATTTGAAAAACTGGGCCCCATTCACCGCCCCCCGTATGTTCACACCTGGCAAGGCAAACGCATCTTAATGTTGCATGAACCCGACGAGGTTGAAGCCCTGTCTCAAAGTGGTATGTATGATGTCATTTTTTATGGACATACCCATCAACTGGATGTGCGCAAAGGAAAACCCCTCATTGTCAATCCCGGTGAAGCCTGCGGCTGGACAACCGGGCGTGAAACCATTGGCATTTTGAATCTGGAAACAATGGATGTGGAAATTATCGAGCTATAACTATTTCCCCGTTGAGAAGCCCTCTTTTAATAAGGATGCAGACGTTGGATGTGCTATCGGAGAATGGAACGGGCTTAGACCGCAAAACTGTTCGGGCACATATTGATGGCATCGTGGCTTTGCTGCCCAAAGAACCCGGTGTGTACATCATGAAAGATGCCGAAAGCAAAATCATCTATATTGGCAAAGCCAAATCGTTGCGTTTGCGCGTTCAGCAATACTTTCGCCCAAATGCGCATGATGGGCGGCGTCAGTTTCGCGCGCTCATGCGCAATGTGTGTAATTTGGAATACATTGTTACCGATACAGAACTGGAAGCTTTGATTCTTGAAGCCAACCTGATTAAAACACATAAACCGCGCTATAACATCAGTTTAAAAGACGACAAAAAATATCCCTATCTCCGCATTACCCAAGAACCATTTCCACGCATTCTGGTCACCCGCGACATCGTCAAAGACGGATCTCACTATTTGGGGCCTTATACCGATGTGAAAGCCATGCGGCGCATGCTTGAAACCATGCATCGCTTGTTTCGCATCCGAAGCTGCGATTACGCTTTGCCTACCAACACCGTACGCATTTGTTTGGATTATGAAATCAAACGCTGTGACGGGCCGTGTGAAGCCCTTATTTTACAGGAAGCGTATCAAAAAATTGTTGCAGAAGCCATGCTCTTCCTCACCGGGCGGCACACGCAGGTTATGCTCACCTTAAAACAAAGGATGCAGCAGGCTGCCCAGGCGCTCAAATTTGAAGAAGCTGCCCTCTATCGCGACCGCCTTCAAGCTCTTGAACAGGCTACGGGTCGGCAAAAGGTCGTTTCTACGGACCTTACCGATTGGGATACCATCGCCATTGCCCGCGAAGACGATGAAGCCTGTGGTGTGGTTATGGAAGTGCGCGATGGGCGGCTTATTGGCCGGCAAAACTATTTTGTCGGGGGTGTATTGGATGCCACCGAAGAAGAGGTCGTTTCGGCTTTTGTTCGCCTGTTTTATGCCACCGCCGCTTTTGTACCCAAAGAAATATGTTTGCCCTGTGATATTGAAGATCGCGAAACGGTGCTCGATTGGTTGCGCGACCGTTCTGACGGGTTGGTCGAAATACGGATACCCCAGCGCGGCGATAAATATCGCCTCTTAAAAATGGCCGAAAACAATGCCAAACTGCTCTTAACCGAACGACGTCT
>CAXNEV010000255.1:0-5899 GCA_964200925.1 Candidatus Latescibacterota bacterium
CGCGGGATGTTTTTGGGTCTTCAAACATTTCAGAGAAATATTTGTTCGAAGTGGGCAGTTGTGGGTGTGATGCTCGCATGTGTCATGGGATGTTCGGGGGTGAAAGATACGGGTACTGAGCCCGATCCCAATGACGTGGTTATTGGTGGCGTGGGTCGCATTGCTTATTTGCGCCGAAACGATGCCAATGGATCTTATCATATCTATCTGGTAAATCCCGATGGCAAAAATCAGGTTCATGTCAACGGCGTGTCTGATTTGGCCGATTATTCGGGCACGTCCTGGTCATCCGATGGCAAACAGATTGCCTTTGCTTCCAATCGCAGTGGCAATGCCAATTTTAATATTTTTATGATGAATCTCGACGGTTCCAATTTGCGAACGATTGTCACCCATGGCGGTGGTGATTTTGCCCCATCGCTGTCTCCTGATGGCACCAAGATTGCCTTCCAGGCCAGTCGAAGCATAGGAACCCAATGGGATATTTATGTGGTCAATGTAGATGGTTCAAATGAACGGGCACTCATTCAGACTGCCTTGAATGAAGAATTGCCCACTTGGTCACCCGATGGAACCCGCATTGCTTTTCAAGCTGGCGATAGCACGGGCACAGATATTTATGTGGCCAATTCCGACGGGTCCAATATCAAGCGATTAACCGATGGCAACCGTCGCCAGCATGCGGCCCCTGCCTGGTCTCCAGATGGCACGCAAATCGCCTTTGAGTCCAATCGGCATCAGGCAGTTAGTGTGGGATCAACGCCTGTTGCCGAATATGAAATTTTTGTCATTAATGCCGATGGCAGCAATTTGCGCCGACTCACGTTTGATGGAGGGGCCAATTCGCTGGTGCGCAAACCCACCTGGTCGCCCGATACCAAACAGATTGCCTTTGAATTTACCACCATTGTACCCAACACGTTGCAACCCATCAGCACCATTGCCATTATGAATAGTGATGGCAGCAATGTTTACGTGATTCCCAATTTGCCCAATGGTTGTATTTTCCCGCGGTGGTCACCCGTGCCGTAGGGAAATAAAAGTCGACAGTTTTGCTCCTTCGCCTATATGCGGAGGGGCTTTTTTATTGCTCTTTGGTCAGTGAGAGATTATTATGCGTCAGATCTGTTTTTCAGACATTCAAAAGAGGAGTTTTAGATGACAAATCAACCCAATGTGCTGGTTTTTTTTACCGATCAACAGCGCTGGGATACATCGGGTTTGCATGGCAATCCGATGGATTTGACCCCAAATTTTGATGCAATGGCGCGACGGGGCACCCATGTGGCTCATTCTTTTACGTGTCAGCCGGTGTGCGGGCCTGCGCGGTCGTGTTTGCAAACGGGTTTGTATGCCACACAAACGGGGTGTTTTCGAAACAGCATACCCCTGCCTCAAAATGCCCATACACTGGCGCACTATTTTAAAGATGCCGGTTACAAGACGGGGTATATCGGCAAGTGGCATTTGGCCAGTCAAGAACCCGTTCCAGAAGACCAGCGCGGAGGATATGAGTACTGGTTGGCATCGAATATTTTAGAGTTTACATCCGATGCTTACAGGATGATGATGTATGACAACGACAATCGGCCGGTGAAATTGCCAGGTTACCGGGTGGATGCACAGGCCGATGCCATGATCCGGTTCATCGACGCGCATCAAAACGAGCCATTTTTTTTGTTTTCATCGTTTATTGAGCCGCATCACCAGAATCATTTGGACGATTATCCGCCACCCGACGGGTATCGCGAGCGTTATACCGGCAGATGGATTCCGCCGGATCTGGCGGCATTGGGAGGGTCAACCCATCAGCACATCGGCGGATATTATGGCATGGTGAAGCGGCTGGATGAAGCATTGGGCCGGGTTTTGGATGCGTTGAAGAGTTTGGGTTTGGCCGACAATACGGTGGTGCTGTTTACAGCCGATCATGGCTGTCATTTTAAAACGCGCAATGGCGAGTACAAACGGTCGTGTCATGAAAGTTCCATTCGGGTTCCCACGGCCATTCAAGGGCCAGGGTTTAACGGCGGCGGGCAATTACAAGAATTGGTGAGTTTAATTGATTTGCCGCCCACCCTGCTCGATGCGGCGGGCATTGCGGTGCCCGATCACATGGCCGGGCGGTCGATTTTGCCGTTGGCACAAAAAAGATCTGTGGATTGGCCCGAAGAGGTATTTGTACAAATCAGCGAGGCACAGGTGGGCCGGGCTGTGCGCACGTATCGCTGGAAATATGGCGTGGATGCCCCCGACAAAAAGGGCAGTCAACATCCGGGATCTGAGATGTATGTGGAGCAGTATCTGTACGATTTGCAGTGCGATCCTTATGAATTGCGCAATTTGATCGGGTTGGAATCGCACCGGCAGGTGGCAGATGTTATGCGCGACCGGCTGATTCGGCGCATGGTTGAAGCCGGTGAAGAGGCTCCGACAATTGCTCTGGCAGACACACAGCGCAGCAACCAGCGTCGGGTAACCGCAGAAGAGGCGAGGCAATAAACAGGTGATTTGAACAAGGCCATGAATATGAGGTGGTAAACCACCTCACAACGACAGAAAGCCCGGTGAACCGGGCTGGGGTAGATCCGAATGGGGCTTTTTGTGGGAGAGCGGTGATTGATCGCTGCGTGTTGGGTTGGGAAGCTGGAACCGGGTTTTTCTAAGGATTTCTCATTTTGGTATTTGGATATCTGGACGAGTCTGGCGATGTTGGTTTAACAACTGTTTCCGGGCGTTTTTTGGTTGTGGCGTTGATTGTGACGCCTCAACCTGAAAAATTGCGGCGGGCAATATCGAAGACACGAAAATCTTTGGGGAAGCATCTTCAGAATTTGCCAGAATTTAAGGCCGCAGATTCGGATATCCGGGTTACGCAAAAGTTATTGGATCACGCTGTTAAAATTGGATTTGGAGCAATGGTTGGTGTTGTGGATAAAACAAAACAGAATTATAGAGATGATTTGGAGGATTTATATCGAATTGCTTGCGCCCGGATTGTTGAAGAAGCATTGATGAAATTCGGCGCACTTACAGTGACTTTTGATCGGCGTTATACAAAGCCAACATTAAGAGACCAATTGGAACAGGTTATAGGTTTGCAAGTGGAAAATCTTGGACGCACGCTAATTATTCGACACGAGGATTCTCGAAGAGAGAGAATTTTGCAGATTGCCGATGCTGTTGCCTGGGCGATAGTTCAGCGTTATGAAAAGGAAGATAACAGGTTTTGGGAAAGTATTCGGAATCACGTTGATGAATTACATTTGTGATATGGCAAAAGAAAAACCGCTCCTCCCTGGAGGCTTCTGACCACCGCTCGAAGGCGGATTGTCCCCCGCTTACGCGAGAGCAGCCGATTCAGGACTTACGGATGCGGTTTTTTAACATAAAAAATATATCGGATTTACACGTAAAGTGTCAAGTGATGTTTTTGGAAAGTGGGATCATGTAACGACCTCACAACGACAGGAAGCCCGGTGAACCGGGCTGGGGTGTTAGCCCCGCAGGGGCTTGTTGTAGGAGCGAGGGAATTTATTCCCTCGCGATTGCGGAGATCGCCGCGCGATTGGGGTGTATTTATGTACATCATTTATTCCCCTGAACACCGGATGCATGCACCCATTTCGCAATTGTATGGTCGTGGGTTTGCCCCGGCTGTGGAAGTGCCCAAACGGGCCGAATGCATTCTACAGGCTATGACCCAACGGCAAATAGGTGAGGTAGTGGGGCCTCGTGTGTATGGGGTAGATGTGTTGCACACAGTACACGATGCGGGATTGCTGTATTTTTTGTCACATGTTTATGATGTTTGGGCAGCATCGGGGCAAGTTCATGACTGGGGACTGATTCCCGACACATTTGCCATGCGGTCGTTTTTGGACAAACCAGACAATTTGGTGCATCAGGCAGGGTATTATTGTTTTGAAACACAAACGCCCATTTTGGAAGGCACATGGCTTGCCGCACAACAGGCGGCATGGTGTGCGCTAACTGGGGCCG
The DNA here is from genome assembly GCA_964200925.1 of Candidatus Latescibacterota bacterium. Taxonomy (GTDB): domain Bacteria; phylum Latescibacterota; class UBA2968; order UBA2968; family UBA2968; genus CAXNEV01. The sequence continues at coordinate 4,003 of CAXNEV010000255.1, forward strand.
ATTTGTTGATTGAAGGCAAAAAGAGTGTGTATGCCCTGTGCCGACCGCCGGGCCATCATGCCGGGCGCGATTTATATGGCGGGTACTGTTATTTGAACAATGCGGCACTGGCCGCTCAAAAATTATCTTTGCATGGCCGCGTAACGGTGCTGGATGTGGACTATCACCACGGCAACGGTACGCAGGCCATTTTTTATGCTTCTTGTGGGGTGCAATTTGTGTCGCTTCATGCAGATCCCAATGAGGTTTATCCCTATTATAGCGGATATGCTCAGGAAAGGGGTGAGGGAGAAGGGGAGGGGTTTACGCAAAATTTCCCTTTGCCGATAGGAACAAATGACGCGGATTATCTGGATACTTTATTGCGGGCGCTGGATGTAATCGCGGGGTTTGATCCGGTTTACCTGGTGGTGTCGCTGGGGGTTGATATTTTGAAAGAAGATCCCTTAAGCAGATTTGCCGTATCGCGCAACATTTTTGGTGCAATTGGGCAGCAGATCACCAGTTTCAAATGCCCCACATTATTTGTTCAAGAAGGCGGGTATCACCTGGATGTGATTGGCGATTGTGTGGCGGATGTGCTGGAAGGATTTGGGAATTAAACGAACAAAATGCGAATGAAGGTAGGTTCAAGGCGTTATCTGTATCGTGTTTTATCCGTCAAACAAAATTTATATTTTTGTATTGTTTGTTTTGTCATGAACAATTGCTTGACTCTGCAAAAGTTTCGTGTATATTATGCCTTTCTCTGACCGCAAGGACAACGGTTTGGCATTTTTATTTTGTCCCACATCGCGTTTGATTTTTGCGGTGTTTCACCGTACATTCACGCGTCTTTTTAACAATACCTCTGCCTCTTTTGTTTTGTCAAGGGTTTGAGGCTGTTGTATTGTAAAAAGATATTGAATTGGTTTTAAAAGCCCTTCAAAAGATCCCTTAACCATCCAAGGACTTTCATAGATGGCGCAGCTTTTTCCTCGCGGCAGCAATGCATTGGTCGGAATCAGCATCGTGTTGGTGCTGGTTCTGGTCGGGACGGGACTTACGATTTTGCTCAATACAAACCGGTTGCCCTATGTCACCGATGTGAATGTGGCAAAACAGCAACCGGTGCCTTTTAGCCACAAACACCACGTAACCGGCGTTGGCATCGATTGTCGATACTGTCACACGTCGGTTGAAGAATCTTCCTTCGCCAATATCCCTCCTGTTGAAACCTGCATGACCTGCCATTCGCAAATCTGGACAGAAAGCCCTCTTCTTGAACCGATCCGAGAAAGTTTCCGCTCTGGCAAACCTATTGAATGGGTGCGCATTCACGATCTTCCCGGTTTTGTGTATTTCAATCACAGCATTCACCTTTACAAAGGCGTTGGGTGCCAAACCTGCCATGGGCAGGTCGAACAAATGCCATTGATGTGGAAGGTGAACACGTTGAATATGGAATGGTGTCTGGAATGCCATCGGGCACCAGAAAAATTCGTGCGACCCAGAGAAGAAGTTTTCAACATGAACTGGAAACCGGTAGATGCAAAAGGTCACCCGATTTCACAACAAGTTCTGGGCGCGAGTCTGGTGCAAGCATACAATATTAAAACCTCTACGGATTGCTCGACATGTCATCGATGACGCGCACGGCACATAAAAACGGTCTGGATCTATCAGCGATCCGAAAACAATTGGCCGACAAACAAGGTTCAGCGTATTGGCGCAGTTTGAATGAATTGGCCGATACGGATGAGTTTCGCAGTTATTTGCACCGGGAATTCCCCGAAGGAGCCTCGGAGTGGGGCGATGCCGTGGGGCGGCGCAAATTTTTGCAGGTGATGGGGGCCTCTCTGGCTTTTGCCGGTTTAACTTCCTGCACCCGGCAACCCATTGAAAAAATTGTGCCCTA
>CAXNEV010000256.1:0-5887 GCA_964200925.1 Candidatus Latescibacterota bacterium
GAAGATGTGCAATTGCGCGTGCGCCGCTACATCGATTTGCCCATTTCAGAAGTGCACATGGTGGCGGGCATCAACCCCCGGTTGCCCTATTCGTATTATCTGGATATTGTGCGGGCAGTTAAAGAGGCGCGACCCGATGTGGCGGTGAAGGCGTTTACGGCTATTGAGTGGATGCAGATTGCCCGCGTGGCCAAAAAGCCGCTCAAAGACGTGATGTTAGAATTGAAAGAGGCCGGGGTATCGTCGATTCCGGGTGGTGGTGCCGAGGTGTTCAGCGATCGGGTGCATGAAGATTTGTTCTGGACCAAGTCCGATTCGGAACAATGGTTGGAAGTGGCGCGCACCGCGCATAGTGTGGGGCTGCACACCAATGCCACCATGCTGTATGGTCATGTGGAAAATGCGGAAGAACGCATTGACCATTTGATCCGATTGCGCGAATTGCAGGATGAAACCGGTGGTTTTTTGACCTATATCCCGCTGTCTTTTCACCCAGAGCGAACAGAGTTGGAAAACCTGCCCGGCCCAACGGGGATCATGGATTTGCGCGAAATTGCCGTGGGGCGGTTGATGCTGGATAATTTTCCGCATATTAAAACGTTCTGGATTATGAATACGATTGAGGTGTCGCAGGTGGCGCTGTGGTTTGGAGCCGACGATGTGGACGGCACCATTCAGGAATACGAGATTACGCGCCGGTCGTTTGAAGAAACGCGACAGGTGTTGACGCGCAAACAACTGGTGGAACGCATCATTGAAGCCGGGCGCGACCCGGTGGAACGCGACAATTTGTACAACGTGATTTCAACAGCGCGCGAGATTGTGGAAGAATCACCTGTGGGCATTCCGGGTGAAATTCCAGTGGTATCATGAGGGTTTATGATTCGATCTGATGATGTTGAAATTCCGCATTATAGAAATTCTTTCAAGGGCCACGATACACTATGATCGAGAGGACAAGATGCATCTGTATTATAAATTCAGCGTTAAGCATTACTGGATTGTTAATACGGAAGCTCACATTTTGGAAGAATTCGATTTGACTCATGAACGCCCCCAGTTGGTAACTGCGCTCGCTGATAATGCGATGTTTCGACCCCGTTTGTTTCCCAATCTTGAAATTTCATTAAAAGCTCTCTGTTACCCTGAGAAGGAAAATGGGAAAAATGATTGAGGATATTGCAGAAAAAATATATCACGGCGAGCGCATTTCAATTGAAAATGCCCTGCGTTTGTTTGACCATCCAAATGTGGCCGAACTGGGATTATTGGCCGATTTTGTGCGGCAAAAAAAATGGCCGGAAAATCGGGTGACCTACAATATTGGCCGCAACATCAACTATACCAATGTGTGCTGGGTAAAATGTGATTTTTGTGCGTTTTACCGCCCGCCGGGTTCCAGCGAAGGGTATGTGTTGCCCAATGAAAAAATTTATGAAAAAATCGACGAACTGGTGGCGGTGGGAGGTGATGTGCCCAAAGGCAGTGAGATTTTGATGCAGGGCGGGTTGAATCCAAAATTGCGAATTGAATATTACGAGGATTTGTTTTCGTCCATTCGCGACCGATATCCGCAGATTCACCAGCATTGTTTGTCGGCGACTGAAATTATTTATATCGCCAAAATTTCAAAATTGTCATTAAAAGAGTGCATTCACCGATTGCACAATGCGGGGCTGGATTCGATTCCGGGGGCTGGGGCCGAAATTTTGTCGGATGACGTGCGCGATATTATTGGGTTTCGCAAAGACCGCGTGCACGAATGGCTATCGGTGCATCGGTTTGCTCATGAATTGGGCATGCGCACATCTGCAACCATGATGTATGGGCATGTGGAAACGATTGAACAGCGATTGGAACACCTCAACCACATTCGCCAGTTGCAGGATGACACGGGTGGGTTTACGGCATTTATTGCGTGGAATTTTCAGCCGGATTACACGGATCTGGGTGGCGATTTGAACCGATGGAACGGGCGCAAAGCGACCGGGTATGATTATTTGCGCACGATAGCGATTTCGCGTTTGTTTTTGGACAATGTACCGAGTTTTCAGGCCTCCTGGGTGACACAGGGGGCAAAGATTGCGCAGATCAGTTTGAAGTATGGCGTGAATGATTTTGGCAGTACGATGATGGAAGAAAATGTGGTGAGTGCCGCCGGAACCAGCCATACCGATGCGATGACCTTACAAACGATGCAGCGGTTGATTTGCGATGCAGGATATGAGCCTGTGCGGCGCAATACGCGGTATGAATTGGTGAATTGAGGTGTGTGATGGGTGTGCGTTTGGGGGTGGTGTCGTTTTTAAATTCGCGCCCGCTTGTAGAGCCTTTTTGCACCGGGGCGCTGTCTCACAACTTTGAATTGATTTACGATGTGCCTTCGGTGTGTGCCGATAAATTGCACCGGGGCCAAACCGATGTGGCCCTCATTCCGGCGGCAGAAATGGGTCGGGGAAAAGAGCCTTATTGTCTTGTGCCCCATGTGAGCCTGTCGTCTTTGGGGCCGGTTCGCAGTGTGTTGCTGTTGCTCAACAAAGAACCCAAAGATGTTTGTTCGCTGGCACTGGACACGAGTTCGCGCACATCTGTGGTATTGAGTCAGATTATTCTCAACCGTCAATTTGACTGTCGGCCCAATGTGTTTGTGCATCCGCCCGATGTGGACGAGATGCTCAAAAAAGCCGATGCCGCTTTGTTGATTGGCGACAAGGCGCTGGAATTGGATGTAAAACGCTACCGCGTGCTGGATCTGGGCCAGGCATGGACACACATGACGGGATTGCCCTTTGTATATGCCTGCTGGACGGGGCGTTCTCAGGCCATTGGGGCGCAGGATGTGGGCAAATTAATAGAAGCCAAAAAAATGGGATTGGCCGATATTTCGGCCATTGCCAAACGGTATGCGGTGGATCGCAAGTTGCCTCCTGAATTTTATGCCGATTATTTGTGCAATAACATGCATTACAATTTTGGCGAAGCTGAATTGGAGGGGCTAAAATATTTTTATGCCTATGGTGCTGAACTGGGATTGATTGAACAGGTTCCCGAAATTCGGTTTTATAATTGTGAATAATGGTGTTTTTGTTCGCGCAAAAACCCCGGTTTGCGCCGGGGTTTTTGTTTGGGATTTTACCTGATTTGTTTTTGTGATGCCCATGCCTTCATTGAGTTGTTTTTTCCCGTGTTATAACGATGCGTTTACCATTGGCCAACTGATTGTCGATGCCGATGAGATTGCGCAATCGTTGACAGATGATTATGAGATCATTGTGATTGACGATGGCAGTGTGGATCACAGCCGCGAGGTGTTGTGCAAATTGCAACCGACCTATCCGGCATTGAAGCTCGTATTTCACGAAAAAAATCGGGGATACGGAGGGGCGTTGCAATCGGGGTTTCAAACAGCGACAAAAGAATGGATATTTTACACCGATGGGGATGGGCAATACGATGTGAAAGAATTGTGTCTGTTATGGCAGGCCATGCATGCGGATGTCGATGTGGTGAATGGATATAAAATGGCGCGATCCGATGCGTGGTATCGCACCGTGATTGGATTGTGTTATCGCGGGGTGATGCGTTTGCTGTTCGGATTTCGCGTGAAAGATGTCACATGTGACTTCCGGTTGATTCGCCGTGTGATGATGGAGAAAATTTCTTTGCGACATACAAGCGGGGTGATCTGTGTGGAACTGGTGACAAAATTGGAACGGGCGGGTGCCCGGTTTGCCAATGTGCCAGTGCATCACTATGAACGCCAACATGGCCGATCGCAGTTTTTCAGATGGCGACATTTAATCCGCACCTGGGCCAATATCCTCCGTTTGTGGGGGGATCTTCATATTCGCAGAAATAGGTGAAATGCCGACAAAGAGGGGTTTCTATTTAAAACAAAAGCGTTAGGTTTTTTCAAGAAATCTTCGTAAATAAAAACGAAAAAGTTGGGATTTTAATCTGGGTGAATTGTGACTCAAGCTGGCGGTTATGTACTCAAATAAACGAGGTGAATGGTATGAAACTAAAAGTCGTAGTCCATGAAGCAGAAGAGGGTGGATATTGGGCAGAGGTTCCGGCAATACATGGTTGTGTTACCCAGGGGGAGACTTTCGACGAACTCCTCAAGAACATATATGAAGCCGTCGAAGGATGTTTGTCTGTTGATGTTCAAGACATTCAGATCACGCCAAAAGATAAAGTGATGGAGATTGCGGTGTGAAGACTGTCAGTGGGAAACACTTTTGCCGCCTTTTAGAATTAAAAGGCTGGGAACTAAAACGCATCAATGGCAGCCATCACATATATGCAAAATCTGGGCATGTTGCTCGAATATCTGTCCCGGTTCACGGAAACGCCCCTTTGAAGGTTGGATTGCAACGTCATCTGATGAAAATAGCCGGAATTGATGAATCAGAATTGTGAGCAATCTCGGTTCAACAACACTGTGGTGTTATTTGATTGGAAGGAGCAACCATGACCTCTCGTGAACGCGTTGTGTGCGCTTTGTCGCATCGAGAACCGGATCGCGTGCCCATTGACTGTGGCGGGCATCGGTCCAGCGGCATTTCTGCGATTGCTTATGCCAAATTGAAAAAGGCACTGGGCATTTCGACGGGTCACATTTATGTGTACGATATGATTCAACAACTGGCGATTGTTGAGCCTGAAGTGATGCGCATAATTGGCGCAGATGTGATTGAATTGGGGCGGGGATTTATGCATGACGATGCCGAATGGCAAGATTGGGTTTTGCCGGATGGCACGCCCTGCAAAATTCCGGGATATATTCGGGTTGAAAAACGCGGTTCTGACTCGTATCTGCTTTCGGATGATGGCGTTGATCTGGCCATTTTGAAAGCGGGCTGTCTGTTTTTTGAGCAGATCCACTGGCCGTGGCTGAATCGCAATCCAGATGAACAAGATTTTACAGATATAGAACAGGCATTTCGATATACGATGTGGACGAGTATTCCGTCACCGGGTGGGCACATTCCATTGACGGATGAGGGATGTCGGCAATTGTCGGAAGGCGCTCGAAACCTGCGTGAATCGACCGAGTATGCCATCATGGGTCTTTTTGGCGGCAATTTTTTTGAGGTGCCGCAGTTTTTGTATCGCATGGACAATTATCTCATGCACCTTGCCCTGCATCCAGAAGCATGTGAAAGGCTGTCACATGCGCTTTTCGATTTTTATATGGCGCGGTTGGAAAAATGGCTTGGGGCTGTTGGCCCACATATTGATGTGATGTTGTTTGGCGATGATCTGGGCGGGCAAAATGGGCCACTGTTGTCACCGGCTATGTATCGGCGTTATTACAAACCCTATCATGTGAAATTGTGGCATCGCGTAAAAGAACTGGCTCCGCATGTGAATGTTCACATGCATTCGTGCGGAGGAATTGAGCCGCTGTTGCCCGATCTGATCGATGCCGGGCTTGAGTCGTCAAACCCGGTGCAGATTACGTGCAAGGGCATGGAACCGCACCATCTCAAAAAAAACATATGGAGATCGGTTTGTGTTTTGGGGCGGGGGTTGCAACACGAGGGATGTTTTGCCGCATGGCACACCCGATGAGGTGCGACAAAATGTGCACGATCTCGTTTCGGTCTGGGCTCCCGGGGGCGGATATGTGTTTCAGCAAGTACACAATATTCTGGCCGATGTGCCACCAGAGAATATTCTGGCGATGTTTGATGCTGTGAATCCATAAACAGGTGGTTTAGAGTATTCCTGTGCACATTGCCATTCACCCTCCCACCAGTGAATTTGGCATTAAAGGGGTAGATGTTGCCCCTTTTTTTTATTTGGAAAAATGGTTGTGATGTATTAACTCGGAAAGGTGATGTGTGTCAGGGGTAAGATCTTTGCCCTGCGGAACATATCT
>CAXNEV010000257.1:0-5882 GCA_964200925.1 Candidatus Latescibacterota bacterium
ACAGGGGTTGATATCCTATGGTGGGGCCTGCGGTTCCTTTTGTAAATCTTTTTCGATTCTGCCATCACACTGCGCGATGGCACTCAAATTGAACCTCAGGCCCCGTTTTACTTCTCAACTTTTTGCCATTTTTTCAGGAGTCCACCCAAAATATCCTAATGAACCGCCTGCAAACTATGTCACAAACATCAACCTGCAAATCAGAATAGCGCATGAATGGGTATCAGGCAACACAAAAGAAACTGGATCAACCACGGTTTCCCTATCGAAAAAGAATTGACTTTCTCGGTTTGCCAAACAATCATCTGGACATGGTCAGATGCCATTTAGGGTATGACAAAATTTAAAACCGGGAGAATTCATGATAAATCGAGAGGCCTTGAGGCGCAAGGCAGACTATGTGGCTCGGGTAACACGGGGTGAAGGGTGGATGCCGTGGCAAAACCAGGAACAAACCTCAGAGGAAGAACGGGCATTTCGCGAATCGGTAGAACAGCGCAAAACTGACATGCTGGCATCCAGAGTCCGGGTGCGGCATCCCGTTTTGTTAACAGAGCAAAACATCGATCAGACACACAAAAACATTCGCCGGGCCGACTGGGCAAAACAATGGTTTGAAAAACAGAAGGCACTGGCAGATCATGTCATTGGCCAGAGCGAAGGTTATATAGAACAAATGATTCCGGCAGAAACGCCCTGGACGGGCTATACGTTTGTTTGCCCAAACTGCATCGGAAAAAAATCGCAGGAGGGCACAGAATATTCAATTATCGACTGGGATTACCGCCGTCCAGATGAAATTCGATGCAAGCGGTGCGGCCATGCCTATCCGAGCGCAAAATACCCCGAAACAGGCATTCTGTCCTGTCCGCGTCAGGGAAAAACACTGGCCTTCTATTTAAATGATGAAGAGCGCAAACATCCCGAAGACCAAAGCGGAAAATATGCTTACTGGTGGGCCCGGCATCCCACACACGCCTGTTTTTCAGGAATCGTGCGCGAAAGAAAAGTGTCGTTTGGCATTTCAGCAATCAAGTCGTTATCTCTGATGTACCGCCTGACAGGAGACACACGGTATGCACAAACGGTTGTGCGGTTTCTCTTGAGACTGACAGATTGTTTCTCGAAATGGCTGTACCACGATTATTGGGACACGGTTGCCGACTGCGACCCGCTGTATGCGGCCTGGCACGATAGGGCCCTGCCACTCACCTGGAAACGCAACCTGTTTACCAGTGCGTATGAAAAAGACAGCCTCGATCAGGCCGCCATGCTTCAGTCTTACTGGGGCGCCGGGCGCTGGCAGTCCAGCACGGGCGAAGTGCGGCTATTGCCCGATATTTGCCTGGCCTATGACCTTGTACATGATGTGGCCGGAATCTGGACGCGGGCACAGCGCGAGAAAGTGGAAAAGGGACTGATTCTGGAGTGGATGATCGAAGCAGAACCATTTGTGGGTGGCCCGGGGAAAACCAAAAATGTTTCCAACAAAGCCCCCCGCATTTATAACGCCCAGGCAGCAGTGGCCCGATGTCTGGGCATCCCGGCATTTGCAGATACGGCATTGCGAGGTTACGAAGCCATCCGAAACCAATCATTCGGTTTTGACGGTTTCTGCCATGAAGCCCCTTCTTATAATGAAATGTACCTGAGGCAGTTGTTGCAGATCCCGGAGACCCTGCACGGGTTTCGGTGGCCAAAGGGAATGCCGGGCAAAAAAGGTGTGGTCAATCTGTATCAAACCGATCCCATGCTTCGGCTGATGTTGCGCGCGGAAGTAGATCAGATGCGCCCCGACAGCCGATACCTGCCGCTGTCAGACACCACACACACATCTTTAAAAAGCAAAAAAACACCCCACGACATGGTCGAAGCGGGAAGTTCGCCAATTTTGGAAATCGGACTGAAGCGGTTTCCAGAAGATCACGCCCAATTGTTGCCAATCATCTACCACTATCGTGCATGTGAACCAACCGAGTACGCACTGATGCACCTAAACGCCAAAACATTGGCGCTGAAAAAAGGCAGTCGGCAGGAACTGGAAATCCCCGAAATCTATTTCCCCAATTGGATGACGGCAATCTTGCGGCACGGAAAAGGAACGGAAGGAACTGTGCTGGCGCTGATGTTTAACCCGGCGGGTGGGCACCGGCACTACGACAATCTGTCATTATATTATTCAGACAGGGGACAAACCCTGCTTGGAGATCTGGGTTATCTGTGGGAGTCGCCCATCCAGTTGTGGATCCGATCCACATTCAGTCACAACCTGGTGGTTGTGGATGATCAGCCGCAACTCATGCGCACAGGCGGAATTCGGCATCCGGCGCTGGAAATGATGGTCACATCACCGCAGATATCTGTCGTCGAAGCCTCGTCAAAAGCCTATGCCCAGTGCGAGGATTATCGGCGGTTAACAGCATTAATCAAAGGGCCGGGATCACAAACCTTCGCAGTGGACATTTTTCGGGTAAAAGGCGGTACAAAGCACGACTATCGCATTTTCACAGAACTGGCATCCAGCGATGCAACAAAAAATGGTCGGCTGGAATTTGAGGGTATCCAAATGCCTTCGGGAAAAACCCTCCGAGCACTTGGGGCAAATGCCCGGCCAGAAGAAATTTTCGGACTCCTGGACATGCGCCAGGTGAAACACCCACCCGCCCAGTGGCAGGCAACATGGAAAGAAAAGGGGCGAAGCCACCGGATGTGGATGCTTTCAAACGTGGATATCGTGCAGGCATCACACGGACCAGGACAGGAATCCATGTACGATGTGCGGCAGGTGGGCCGTCGGGTGCGTTATGTGGATGCCATTCAGGAGGGGAAAAATCTGGAAAGTGCATTTGTGGCCATTCACGAACCCAGTGGCATTCGCGGCACAATGCCCATTCAGAAGGCGGTCAGGCTGGAGGTTCCGGCAAAAGCAGGACCAAATGCAGTGGCAATCCAGATCAAATCCCGATGGGGCACGTATTTGATCTTGAGCGAGTTTGCAAAAGAAACAAACGTTGAGAACGTAAAATTCAACGGAAAATTTGCCGTGGTGTGCCAAACACCGGAGGGAAAAGTGTGGTGGATGAGCGTGGGCGCAAGAACCTTAAAATCCATCACAAACTCAGAATCTGGCATGCAGAACAAAAAAACAGATTTTGGATTTGAAAATGTGCCAGCCGTCTGGAAAGGGAATGTGGTATCTCAAACAGATCACGACATTCTTTCCAGCACCAATCGACCCGATGGCTGGGAAAAACTTCCGGAACAGATAACACATAATATGCTGACGTGGGCAGACGGACATCAGACGGGTTTTCCAGTTCAATCTATCGGCAAAAACCGCATTGTGGTGGATCGGTTCCTGCTGCCCAAAATCAAAAAATTCAGGTTGATGGCAGTGCGATATGGGCAAGAGTAACACAACAAGTCATTGTTATTCTGAAACAACTTATCAAGGAGTGTGTTATGAAAATCAAATCAGTAGATATCTGGACAGTGATTGTGCCCACCATTCCAGGTCGGGTAAACAGCCCAGAATGGGTGCCCAAAACAGGCTGGGACGAATTGCCCAAACACATTGTTCGGGTGAACACAGATACCGAATTTTACGGCATTGGCGAAAGCAGCCGCGTTGTGCCTGTTGAGCAGGTGCAACAGGGTGCCCGGTTGTTGCTGGGCAAAGACCCTGAATCATTAACCTTTCAGAACATCTATGAAACGCGCACAGATGGCCTTGAAGAAACCCTCGCCATAGGTCGCGGCCCGGCTTACGAAACGTTTGAAATTGCGATTTTTGATATGGTCGGTCGATTGCAAAAACGACCGGTGCATGCCCTGTTGGGTGGGGCTGTTCGGGATCGCGTGCGCGCCGATTACTGGATGGGTTCACAAACCCCGGAGGATGGCAAAAAAACGGTAGAACGGGCGTTGAAACAGGGATTTAAGGGCATCAAGATCAAGTGCAAAATCGAAGAACCCATGTATGAGCGCCTCAAAGCAATTCTTGAAGTGGCCGGGCCAGAATTCAAAGTAACAGTAGATCCCAACGAGCGATTCCGCACCGCCGAACAAACCATCGAACTGGCGCATCAGTTGGAAGAACTGGGCAATGTGGAAGTATTTGAAGATCCCATTCCAAAAAGCGATCTGGAAGGATATATCAAAATTCACAGTGCCATTCACCAGCCAGTAGCCATGCATTTGGGCAGCGGGGAAGGCATTTTGCGCGCAGTCAAAGCCGGTGTGGTGGACTGTGTGAATTTGGGTGGTGGCCTGGTTGGTTTTTTGCATAATGCCACAGTAGCTGCTGCGGCTGGTTTGCGCTGCTGGCACGGCTCGGGTGTGGACCTGGGCATTATGGAAACATCTTTTTTGCACACGGCTTCTGCAGCATCCAACTGTACCATGGCCTCTGATTTTGTTGGAAGCTGGGTGCGCGAAGACGATTTAATTGTGGAACCATTGACTTTTCAGGATGGTTTCACACCCGTTCCCATGAAACCCGGTTTGGGCTGTGAACTGGATGAAGCCGCGTTACAACGCTATACAATTTCGCATGAGACGGTGAGGGAATGAAGAATACAGAATGGCTCCTGACTTTATTCTTTAACTTCAATGCCCAGTTCTTTTGCAGTGCGGTGTAAAAAGGCACTGGTATCAGGCAGGTCGGCTTCAGATGCGCCTTCGACAATAAGCGGATAATCCGGGTTGAGCGTGTGCATGCGCGAAAGATAGACGCTAAAATCGAGCATGCCTGTGCCCGGTGCGCTATTGGGCAGGTGAATGATGTGTGAATTAACAATACTCACATCTTTGGCATGACCGCTGATAATATGATCGCCCAGCAGGTCAAACATGTGGTGAATATAGTCGCCACTGGTAAACACGGTTTTGAGGGTAATCCAGTTGGCAGGGTCGAGGTCACATTTAACCCACGGAGAGTTCACGGCATCCAGCACATCTTTGGTGGCTTCGGGATCTTCAAGCACCACAACCTGATGACCTTCCAAACTTAAATACACACCGTTGTCTTCGGCGGCTTTGGCACTTTCGCGCAGGCTTTTAATCAGGCGATCTTTGCATTCGGGTGCCCAGTTGCCAGGATGGGGGTTCCACGGGCCTGTGGGATTAAGCGAACCCGGGCCGGTATCAATGCCGCGCGCACCCAGATCACCTGCCACACGCAGGGCTTCCTGCAACGTGCGCACAGCTTTTTTGCGTTCGGTTTCATCGGGATGAATCAGGCACTGCCAGTAACCGGTTGCCTGATAAAGACGCACACCGTGATCCGATAACAAATCGCGCACCTGATGACATTGTGCGGTGGATGTTTCAAACGGATCATTGGTTTTAAACCGCGTAAAAATGCCCGAAAAACCGAGGTTGCGAATGCGCTTGCACATATCGGATGTGATGGCATTCATGTCGGCAGGCAAAAAAGTACCGGATAGACCAAAACGCATAGATGCTCTCCTGTTCAAATGTGGCAAATAGTCCACTTTAGACTTTTTGAAAAGCGTGCGACCCTAATCCTGCTTTTGACAATAATGGGCGAGAATGTGATCGAGCACCAAAAGATGAATGTCTGCGCGTGTTTGCAACGGCCATGCCGACGTGGTTTCGGTCATGATCACATGATCGGCATGGTTGTGCAACACATAGGGAATAAATCCCACCTGCCCCCAGGCTGGATCGATCATATAAACGCCTTTGTCAATGAAAATAGCTTTTTGTCCATCATCGCCATCGTGTTTGTCGAGTGGTCCAATGCGTTGTACGTCTTTGGTGATACTGGGAACCAGCCATTTTGAATGTTTGTGGCCTTCGTAAAAATAGGTGCCTGTGCCATCGTAGTCTTCGTGCATATCCAGGTGAACAACAAATCG
>CAXNEV010000258.1:0-5878 GCA_964200925.1 Candidatus Latescibacterota bacterium
TTCTCAAAATGTATCAGTATGAAACCATTGCCACCACTCAATGGACCGAAGCCATTGATGCCATTGAACACCAGCACATCGATCTGATGCTGCTGGATCTCAACATGCCCACCATCGATGGTCAAGCACTAATCCGCTTTATTCGAGAACAGGGTTTTGACCTGCCTGTGATTGTGGTGTCAGGATTTATAGACAGTGACATCTGCCTGGAATTAAAACCAATGGGGGTACGCGCGTTTATTGACAAACCCTTTGAAATTCACCACCTCGCCCAGGAAGTGGTAAAAGTGCTGGGGCAACAAACACCCATCCCACAAACCGAAACAACACCCGAACCCCAAACGCCCATCCCTCCCTCATCAGAAACCCAGGCCCACGAAACAATTCCCGAATCCTCTGCCCCTTCTAAAAATGAAATGGTTATTGACAACCATTCACCGGGCAAACTGATGCCCAAACGCCCACCCAAACGCCCACCCCCGCCCCTCAATATACCCACACCCCCTTTTTTTAATGTCAGAAAAGATGTCAAAATTCTTTTTCTCATTGCACTGGTATGCATCCTGGTTGCCGGGTTTATGGTTGTTGTTTCCCAGCAAGATACATCCACGCCACCTGCCTCTACAGGAGTAATCAAATAATCCGGGTCGGCGCCCCATGCGACGTGCGCATCAACAACCTGCCCTTTGGCAAAGGCGAAGTTGTCGCCGTTGGTGAACAAATCGCCGTGTGCTTCACAGAAATTTATGAACGCGAACAATGACCAGCGACCCAACAGCGGCATGCGCGAAGGCAACATCGCCCATGCCGAAGTGAACGCGGCACTGCTGTCTTATGAAAAAACCGTCATCTTCGGGCAGCAGAACCGCTTGCGCAACGGCATTCTCATGCCCGACGAAAAGCTCACCCGCTTTCATGCAGGCCATGAACTCGTGCGCTTTTTTTATCAGGGCATGAACAAACTACCCGAATATTTGCTCGATGCCTTGCTGGCCTACAACATCAGTGTCACCCTTGTTGGAGACAAGGATCTGCTTGTATTCAAAGACGTTCGCAATCATCAGGCCATGCACATCGGATTTACGCGTAAAACCATCTACATTCCCGAAGGCGTGATCCGTGAAGCCATTTACAAAGGATGGGATTCATGGGCCATTAGCGAGGCAGTTATTCGTGAATCTCTGCCTCTCATGGGGTATTTGCTCATCCTCGAATTCATCCGCCGGGCCCAACAGCGATTGCGAAGCCACGCAACCCTTGGCAGTCAGACAACGATTACAAACGCACTCAAGAAACTGAACAAACACCTGCAAATCACAGGTGCAGAGGAAGACGACTTCAATTGGTTTTTTCGCTATTATTGTAAAAAATTTTATGCTATGGACCGCCGGATCATCCGTGAAGATCTATACGAACTTGCAGACCGCATTTTCGACGAACAGCAGGAGCGTTTCTGGGCTCGTTTGAAACTTTACGAAATCACCACCGACTTGAACTATCCCAATTTTTTTGACCTGGATCGCGACATCATACATCCCGCCGCCTATCGCGCTGCCGACATTCAAGCCCTGCCAATCGACCCCAAAACAATTCCAGACATTCTACACGACATTAACGATGCCGCGCGATTTCGCATCCTTCGACAAACAAAGACCCTTCCTTTGCTCGACAAACTGCTTGAACACGGCTATCATGGCGTAGAAGAATTTGCCAAATTTTTGGCGGCAGACCGGGTGAGTGATCAAGCCTTTCTCACTCTTGACCAGCACGACAACATCAATGTGATTGATCTTTTTGCGGGGAAACTTCAAGAATATTCCACTTCGCCTATAGACAGCATTGCAAAAGATTTCCATGATTTGCTCCGGGCAAACATGAAACATGTCTTACATGCCGAATTTAAACGGTTTACAGAACTGCCTTCAAAAATCCAGTTGAAAAGCAAAGGCTATCTCAAAAAATTCCTTGTAAAAACGACCTCCTGTCTGGGCATTTTAAATGTGGATCTCCTCACACAAATCCGCGAATCCAACCGCCTGCCACAATTGCTTCAAATCGGCCAATTTTTGGTGGGTGAAGAACCCGATCCCATAGATCCTCAACTGATAAAAAATATTCTTAAAAAATTGGATCGCCATCCACTTTATCACTATTTGTTGCGCGACCAGATGCGCGAACTGACAGGCGACCAAACCCTTTCTTTTGGTCAAGACATTCGCGGGCAGATCGATGTATTTTGCAAAAGTATTCCCAACCAGCCCTATCGTTTGAGTTCAGATCCCAATCATTTGCGTATATGTTTGAATAAATGTGAATTGTTGCGCAAAAATGATCCCAATAACCCCTTGATATTCGCCTGTCTGGCGGGCATTTTTATTCGCTTGGACAAGGCATCCAATTACGGCGAATATGTTGAGATTCTTCGCGTTCTTGGTAAAGAGGCCAAACCTGAACTGGAGGACATTGTCAAAAATACAAATTCAAATGACCCCATCCGTCAAACCATTCTCCAAACCGCCCGCAACCTCCTCAAATCCCTTCTATAAAAAAACGGTGAACCTTTCGATCCACCGTTCTCCATCGATCAATGCCATAAAAATAAATAAAAACAGGCACTCTCAACAATCAAGCAACCCATCGGCGATTTTCCGCGCGATTCCGTCCAGCAACATATCCAGAGACGCCACCGGAGACGACAGGCTATCTCATTTCGTGCATCCCGTGAGGGTATTCGCGGAAAATTAGCCCTCCTGGCGCTTGAGGGACGGCTTTTTGCCAAAGACACCATAAATGGTGTCTCTACAATTGGTTCACCAATCAGGAAGCCAATCTGTAGGGGTGTCATTTATGACACCCACTGGTCGCCGAAGGCAAAAAAATGTGATATGTGATAAAAGATAAGGGCGCTTGAGGGACGGCATTTTTTACTTACTTTTTTTTGCTGTAAAAAAGCAGGTGCCATCACACAACCCGAAACACAAACCCGATCTTCCCTTTCCAGTCCACCACCAGCGAAAGCCGCCGTGTGTTTGGCGCACTTTTATTGCCTTCCGAATACGGATTAAACGGCGCAATATACCAGATCAGCTTTCCGGGTTGATCGGCTTCAACAACCCACCGGTCGGTCGCCACTGTTTTGACAGCCTCACACCGCGCCTCATTTTCACCCAATACCACCTTGTGATCCCCATTCAACACCACCGTTTCACCCATCACAATTTCCAGCGGCAATTGCGCTGTCAAAACCTCCGCACATGCCGACGTCATCTCCAACCGCGCCACCTCACCAAGTGCCCATGTCACACCCACCTCAAATCCCTCATAAATCACCCGCGCCGTTGCCCCATCTGTTCGCACGTTCAATTCACCTGTTTGCACCGGATACGCATCTTCTCCCAAACGCACAGTGGACCAATC
Organism: Candidatus Latescibacterota bacterium; assembly: GCA_964200925.1. GTDB lineage: Bacteria > Latescibacterota > UBA2968 > UBA2968 > UBA2968 > CAXNEV01. Next base: position 3,418 of record CAXNEV010000258.1, read on the forward strand.
CAGATTGTGTTTGGACTTCACCCCTTCCAGCATAACCCCGGCCGTTGCATGAGACAAACACACCAGACTTTGCCGATCCAGCGCATAATCGCTCTTTGGCGAATGCTCCCGATTCAAAGCCTTCATTGCCGACAAACCCGCTGTCCAGTCACCTTTGCGCACCATCCCCAGCGGCATAGTCAATCGAAAGGCACCCTCGTGAAACGGTTCAGGCACAGCACCCGCACCCATCTCCATATTTTCCAATTCCACGTAGGTTCGCGCCAAATGTTGCATATACAAATCGCCACCCACATAATCGATCATATCGAGTTTTTCAAGCACCAAACGCAAAAAACCGCGCCCTTCAGGTGTCAGCGAATGCAGGGCCAATCCATATGGGCCCACATGATGGGGATTGGCGCGTTCGTCGGCAAATGGCATCGGATTCAAATGCGCATCCACAAATCGCCGATAAAATGCACCCATTTTGGCAAACCGTTCCACATCAACCACCCCGCGCCAGCGCTGCGCCAAATACACACTGCCAGCCGTTAACGGAGTATAAAGAATGCTCGGCCCCCCCTCCCGGGCATCGTTTGAATGCTCTTCAAAATACCCGTCCGAATGCCCATACGCCATCAACCGATCAAAAAAACCACCTGCTAATGCCTGCCATTCCGGTTGCCCCAGAATCTCACCCGACTTCCAGATGCCTTCCGCCGACAGGGCCACATGGTTAATTCCGGTGCCAAATCCCCGGTTGTCCAGCGCCGGATGTTTTTCCTGAAACCGATTGAAATGAGAAAGCACATCCTCACCCGTTCGAATCAACAGCTCGCGCCACGATTCAGCCTCATTTTTATCCACCATATCTTTCACCCGGTGATAGGCCAGCACCATGTGCAACTGCGCCCGCCGAAACGTAATTCGATACCCTTCGCGTGCACGCCATTCAAAACAGGAACGCGTATTGGCAAAAATTCGCCGCATCAACACCAGCGCCCGTTCTTCACCGCCTGCTGCCAATTCTCCCAGCACCGACATACAACAGGGTTGGTAATCGTAAAACCGCTGCACCATCTCAGATTTTTTGAGTTGCGGGTGATTTTGTGTAAAAGGGGTTCCCCCTTCGGCAAAATACGTTTCGGCAGCGGGCAAAATCATCTCGCGCAACTGCGCCTTTAACCCATCCATCCATTCTGGACGAATGCCTTCATGTGCAAGCTTGGGATCCATGGTTTTTTCCTTTTAGCGATACGGCAGTGGTTTGGGATTCAACCAGTCAACCATTTTTTCTTTAATGGCCCAGGCAAAAAAGAAATTCCCCAGCGGCGTGTGATGCCCAATGTAATACGGATCTAAAAAGGCATCGGCATCCAATTTTGAAGTCGCAAAGGCCTTGCCAAACGCATCGCGCAAATCAATCACCGGCAAATCCTTTGCCGCCAGCCAGTTCAAAAACGTCTGGTCAAACAGCGATTTGTTCTCCAGCGCCTCCACCACATGCCGTTTGCCAAACGACAAAAGGATCAGCAACTTTTTGCCCTTTTCCTTCACAAATTTTTCGGCCATTTCAATCACACACCGCGTGGCAAACAGCGCCGCTTCCGTGTGCATCACATAAGCCTCGGAATCCGATCTGGCATTGCGCAAATCTCCACCCAACCCCTTTGCCATCACCTGCGCCGAATCCGTTGTGCCCCTGCGCGCCATCACCGCGTGCAAAACCGGATCATCTTTAAACGTCTCCCACACCCAATCGGCGTTGCACAACCGGTACATCTCTTCAGGCGTTTGGCACAAATTTTCGCATTCTTCAAACGTGCCCGCCTCCAAATTGACCCGCAAATACGGCAATGTGAACCGCCCCTGCCGATTCATCCGAATCGACCGCCACGCATCTAAATTGCGAAAGTGATCGTCATCCCACACGTTCAACACAATGTATTCTGCCGGATATTCGGCCTCCACGCGCAACATGCGCCGATACGCCTGATACACACTGTGCCCGCCAATGCCATAATTGCGAATTGGCTCCAGCAAATGCGCCGCCAGATACTCCTGCCAGGTCTCCCCGTTGCTCACCTGATCACAATGCGTAAAACTGTTGCCATACGTATGCACCCGACATGGCCGATCTGCATAATTCACCACATGCCGCGCCCCATCGGCATCGTAGGTATAAAACCCCTTTGAATCATTCACACTGCCGCCTCGAAACCCATCACACACCACCCACCCAATTTCAGGGTCAAAAGCCGATTGGGCATTGTTGCACATAATTTGCGCCAGTTCCGGCGGCACATGCAAAGACGCATCGTGTGACTTCACAAAATGATCCACCATGTCGCGTGTTGGCATAATCGATTCGAGGTATTCGCGCGGGGTCATCACCATCTCCTCATGTCATAACGTATTGGATTCAGGTCAAACAGTTGGTATCGCGTTTCAGATAACAAACTTGAATTTTCGACGATAG
>CAXNEV010000259.1:0-5866 GCA_964200925.1 Candidatus Latescibacterota bacterium
ATCGTTTCTGCCAGCGGTGTGGATTTGTCAGAAGGCGGCATCTGTTTTGATGTTACAGAATGCCTCCCTTTTGAAATGCGATTTGAAATGGACGGCGTCAACCACCATCATCGGGCCAAATTGGTTTGGATGAGGCGTTTAACAGAAGGGGGATATCGCTTTGGGTTTGAATTTTTACCCCCTTCGGAATCTGAACAGAACATGGAACACAAATAACCCATGATAAGTAGCTGTTTTGAGATTCCGCTCTGTTGGCAAACAATGACGAGAAGGCTCTTTGGCGGGGATTTAAAAATTTAAAACTGTTCCTGATCGTTTCTCAAATCAAAAAGGCGTTCCGATGAACAACACCATCCCAGATAACCAGCAACTCACTCATGAACTTGACAAAGCCCGACTACGCATTTCTTATCTTGAAAAACTGTGCGCCAACGACATATTATCCCATGCGGTTGAACAAAGCCCCTGTTCGATTGTCATTACCAACACAAAAGGCATTATTGAGTACGTCAATCCCAAATTCACTCAAATCACTGGTTATGATATTGATGAAGTGCTTGGACAAAATCCAAGGATTCTGAAATCGGGAGAAAAAAACCCAGAGGATTACAGTCAGTTGTGGCAGACCATTTCATCGGGCAAAGAATGGCGCGGTGAATTTCACAATCGCAAAAAAAATGGCGAACTCTACTGGGAGTTTGCTTCCATTTCACCCATCACAGATGCTTCCGGCACCATCACCCATTTTATCGCAATCAAAGAAGACATTACACACCGCAAGGAACTGGAAGAAAAATTGCGCGAAGCCGATCGCCATCGCGTCCTTGCAGAAACCGCACATGCCGCCGCACACGAAATTTACCAACCATTAACCGTTATTATTGGCCTTTCACAGTTGATCACCACAACCTTGTCCGACAACCCCTCCCTTTGCTCTGATCTGGAACTGATTTTACAATCTGCCTGCAAAATAAAACAAATTGTTCAAAACATGAACTCGGCCAACCATTATGCCACTCGCCCTTATGCCAATGGTGAAAATATTATCGATTTTCAAAAAGCCGTCTGACCCATTCCGCATGGCCCATAAAAAAATCTGGACCCACTCGGTTTAATGCCTTTTGCATCAGGCTATTGCATTTTGACACCCACCACCAATGGCCGAGGGACACCAATAACTTGCAAATCCTCCAATCCTTGCTTGACCTGATTTGCACACTTGAAAAGGTGCATAAATTTGTTCAGATCTACGGGTTTGGATAACATAACGTCCACACAACTGTTGATCTCGGCAGAAATTTCATCGGGAATATGCGCTGAAATCACCGCAATAACAGCATGGGGATTCATGTTGCGCAAAAATGTCACAATGTCCAATCCGCTTGTACCAGACATCAAAATGTCAAGTGTGATTAAATGATACCGTGTATGAATGGCCTGTGTTAATGCCTGCTCGCCACTATAGGCTGTCTCGATATCTGTATAACCCTCAGCCTGGGCAACCTTGGAAATAAAGGCCACAATATTCGGATCATCATCCACGATAAGAATTTTCATGATATCACTCCTGCAAACGGGTTACGGGATAGGTAATGAACGTTTCTAAGCAATGTAGATTAATTTGTCGAGTAAGGAAATTGCAAACCCTGTGCCAAAAACAAATTTCATGAATTTGATTTTTAAAATCCCGGTACAGACTATGCTTCCCAATATTTTCTCACATATAAGATGCGCCAACATACACGGCATGTGTCAATCCACCCTACAAAAAACGCGTTTTGGCAAAATATCTTCCTCGACCTTTTGCAATCCAATCCGTTTCCGTATAAATTAAAGGCAAAAGATATGGCACAAAATTTGATTCATAATGTTGGAACAACCTTGATATATTCATTCTCAAATCTCGCAGGAGGAAATATGAGTGAAAAAGTTCTGGTCATTGATGACGATGCAGGCATTCGCAATTTGTTTGAAAACATTTTGAAAATGGATGGTTATACCGTTGTCAAAGCCTCAAATGGCCCGGAGGCCCTGCAAATTCTGGAACAGGAAAAAATCAACATCATCCTGATGGATATCCAGATGCCCGAAATGACCGGCCTGGAACTGTGCCCGAAAGTGAAACAACTGGTGCCAGCAGCCATTTGCATTGCGATAACAGGTTATGCGTCCATTTTTGATCTGGTGTCTTGCCGAGAAGCAGGGTTTGACGATTATTATGAAAAACCCATTCACTTTGACACCCTTCGGGAAATCGTTGAAAATGCGCAAAAAACCATTGCCCGGTGGAAAAAAAAATCGGTTCCATCAAATAGCCTATCCGCATGAACACAGCCCGGAACAACAACAAAAAGGGTTGGCATTTTACAATGCCGACCCTTTTGCATGGTCAATTTCTTTGCAATCTATCAATTGTCCCATTCCGACAGTTTTACAGGAACATTGCGCTGGGCACTCAATTTGGCCGCTTCGATCATGGCCATCGTATGGCGCACCGAACGGCCACTGGCATCGGGTGTTTTGCCGTTTAAACAACAATCGGCAAATTCGCGAATTTGATTGGGCATGCCCACCCGGCTCGAATTTTTCTCAAACGGGATTTCTTCCCCATTGACACTCAGCGATTGGTTCGTCAAAAACATCGACCCTTTGCTGCCAACAATAAACGTGTCGTGGGCACTGGTGTGTGTCACCACTGTTTGTGTCAATGTGCTGACCGTCCCGTTTTGATGTGTCATCACCATCGAATACGAATCGGGCTGTCCTTGATACAACTCGGTGCTCTCACTGGCCTGGGCATACACCTGCACCACCGGAGAATTCACATACCAGGGCAACATATCAAACTCGTGCGGGCCAAAACAATACAACACACAGATGCCGCCAATATTCACATCCAGATACCACGAGCGATACGAACTGCCGGGTTTTGACGGGTTAAAATAACCGTATCGTCGGCGAATGATATGCCCCACCGATCCGATTTTGCCCTCGGCAATCATGTCCCGCACTTTCAAATTCACCGGATAATGCCGCATCACCTGCCCCACCATCAACACCACACCGGCCTTTTCACATGCCTCAATCATGCGGTCGCATTCGGCAACACTTAAACCCATCGGTTTTTCCACCAGCACATGTTTGCCCGCCCGCGCGGCCGCCACCACATGATCGACATGAACATTGTGTACCGTACACACATGAACCGCTTGCACCTCTTTATCACCCAACAACCCGTCCAGATCGGCATAGGCCCGCGCCTGATAACGGTCGGCCGATTCTTTTGCCCGCTGTGCATCGATGTCCATCACTGCAACCAAACGAATATTGTCATTTTCAGCAATGCCCTCCATGTGCGACTGAGCGATGCCCCCTGCGCCAATCACGCCAACAGATAACACGTCACCCATAACAACCTCCCCATGTTTAGAGTCTGCGAATCAGCGAATCTGCGAATCGTCTATTCGTCTATTCGCTTGATGCTCAAACCCGATTCTCCCACGACTTGTGCCACACCAGTGGATTTTGTTCGTCGTTGTTCAACACATCACCCACCTTGAGCGATGAAAAATAGCTTTCGGGTAAAATATTGCGCCGGCCATTAAACGTGGCCCCATCGGGCATAAACGCACACGTCATCGCCCGTCGGGCATGACGGGTCATGTTGACCCCGGCCCCATGCGCAGTCAACCCATTGTGCCACACCACCGAACCGGCCGGGCACGCCCCGCAAACCGGATCGATCTGCCGCCACGCCGGATACACCTTGAATAAATCGGCCATATTTTGTCCAATGCCGACATTTTCATACGTCGCACTTTTGTGAGATCCCGGAATGTACCACATACAGCCATTTTCCAATGTGGCATCATCCAGCGCAATCCAGAACGATAGCGCATGCCGCGAAGAAAATGACCAGTAGGGATTGTCCAGATGCCAGGCTGTGGGATTGCCCAGCGGCGGTTTAAACAACGCCTGATCGTGCCACACACGCATGCCCTCTTCGCCAACCAGTGTGGCCGCCATTTTGCCAATGCGCCGATCGTACACCAGGTCGCGCATTCCCGCGTGAATATCGGCCAGGCGCAAAGCCTGTGTGAACACCTGCGCATAAAACGCATCGGGGTCTTTCTGGTTGTTCAGCGTATCCGATCCCAATCGCATGGCCACGGCTTCTTCGGTTGTCTTGCGCCAGTGTTCCAGTTCTGATGCATCCAAAAATCCTTCCACAATCAAAAAACCGTTGTCGCTATAAAAGGCAAGCTGTTTGTCGCTCAATTCATGTTTCATATTCTCTCCATTTATTTCAGTTGCAACCCAATGAGGTTTTTTGTTCTTTTGACGGGAAAAGAAGGCTCAGCATTCTGTATTCTTTATTCTGTATTCTCATTTGCAAAAGGAGTTGCCATGAATCCCGTAAAATTTGGCATTGTTGGAATTGGTGGATTTGGCCGTACGCATGTTCGGTCTGTTGAGGCTTTAGAAGCCGAAGGGATTGCACGCCTGGATGCCGCTGTGGTCATCGATCCGGAAAACCACCCCGAAAAACTCGCCGAATTCAAAACGCGCAACGTGCGTGTTTATGACAGCCTGAACGCATTGTTGTCTGCCGGGGGTGTCGATTACATCACACTGCCCATCGGCATTCACCACCATGTGCCTCTGTCCATAACCTGCCTCGAAGCCGGGTTCAACATCGTGTGTGAAAAACCGATTGCCGCCACCATTCAAGATGCCAACCGCCTCATTGATGTCAAAAACAAAACCGGCAAAACCTTGCTCATCGGGTATCAATCGATCTACACCCCCAGCATTCAAACCATTAAAACCCGCCTGTTAGACGGCAGTTTGGGAAAGCTCAAAACCATTCGCATCAACGGCGGTTGGCCGCGCAACAACATCTATTATTCCCGCAATGGGTGGGCCGGACGGCTCAAATTAAACGATGGCACATGGGTGCTCGACAGCCCCATCAACAACGCGATGGCCCACGATGTCAACAACGCCATGTTTTTGTGTGGCCCCACGCAACACACCTCGGCCAAACCCGATTCTGTACAGGCCGAACTTTACCGGGCGCGCAATATCGAAACATTTGATACCGTGACCATGCGCATTTGCACCGGTGAGGTTGACATTTATATTGGCCTGTCGCATTCAACCCAGGAAAACTTCAACCCCATCATGATTTTAACCTGTGAAAAAGGCACGGTGCAATGGAGCCGTGGCAGTGCATCCATTCATTATCACAACGGCAGCGAAGAACCCTTTGACGAACGCCGCCTGCAAGATCACAACAACCCGTTTCGCAATGCCGTGGATGTGCTGCGCCACAATGCCACCCCATTGTGCCCGCCCGAAGTGGCCCGCGCCCAAACATTGTGCATCAATGGCGCCCACGAAAGCTGCCCCAATATCGTTTCTGTTCCCAAAGATCATGTCCATGTGGTCGAACGCGACAACTCCGTTTTCCACGTCATCACCAACCTCGACGCGCTGTTCAACCAATGTTTCCAGGAAGGCAAATTATTGTCTGAACTCGGTGTGCCCTGGGCAAAACCCTCAAAGCCTTTTGATATGACCGGGTATGCCCACTTTCCATCCAGCCCCGGCAAAACCATCGCATAAATGAATAGACGAATAGACAATTCGCACATTCGCCGATGACTCACTTCGTTCGTGAGCAGTGGGGCACCTTCGGTGCATTCCCTTCGGGAATCTTGCCGCTTCGCGGCACCCACTGATTCGCACATTCGCTGACTCGCGGTGACGGGTTGGGTTACGGTGTCAAATGTGTTAAAAACCATGCCAGTGTCCGGCGGGCGCAGTCCCGCCGGTTTTCTTTTCGACGAAACCCGTGGCCTTC
>CAXNEV010000260.1:0-5842 GCA_964200925.1 Candidatus Latescibacterota bacterium
GGGCGGCCATAGAAGCTGATATTCGCGCGTGTTATGCCAATCGCCCGCCTCTTGCGATGGTCAATTCAGATCGCGGCATTACCAATTTGCATGTGCCCAGCGATGTGATTATTGATGCCTCAATGCCGGCGGCCATTCGCGAATCGGGAAAAATGTGGGGGCCCGATGGCAAGCTTCACGATACCAAGTTTGCCATTCCCGACCGCTGTTATGCGAGCATTTATCAGGCAACGATTGATTTTTGCAAAAAACATGGGGCTTTTGATGTGGCCACGATGGGCAATGTGCCTAATGTGGGGCTGATGGCCCAAAAAGCCGAGGAATATGGCTCACATGATAAGACGTTTGAGATATCTGCCAATGGCACGGTTTGTGTGATAGATGCATCTGGAAAGGTTTTGTTTGAACACAAAGTTGAAGCGGGCGATATCTGGCGGATGTGCCAGACCAAAGACCTGCCAATTCAAGATTGGGTTAAGCTGGCGGTGACACGCGCCAGAATTACCGGTGCTCCAGCGATTTTCTGGCTGGATCAAAACCGGGCGCACGATGCCAATTTGATTGGCAAGGTTAACATCTATTTGAAAAACCACAATACAAAGGGTCTGGATATTCGCATTCTGTCACCAGTTGATGCCATTCGATTGACACTTGAACGGGCCAAAGAAGGCAAAGACACCATTTCGGTGACAGGCAATGTGTTGCGCGATTATTTGACAGATTTGTTCCCGATTCTTGAGCTGGGCACCAGTGCCAAGATGCTGTCAATTGTACCCTTGCTGGCGGGTGGCGGGCTGTTTGAAACGGGTGCTGGCGGGTCGGCACCCAAACATGTGCAGCAGTTTTTGGAAGAAGGACATTTGCGGTGGGATTCGCTTGGGGAATATCTGGCACTTGCGGCATCTCTGGAAGATCTGGGGTATAAAACCAAAAATGAACGGGCGATTGTTCTGGCAGAAGCGCTGAATCAGGCGACGAGCAAGTATTTGATTGAAAACAAGGCGCCTTCGCGCAAAGTGAAAGAACTGGACAACCGGGGCAGCAGTTTTTATCTGGCCCTATATTGGGCGCAGGCTGTGGCGGCGCAGGATAAGGATCGGGCTTTAAAAGATAAGTTCGGAAAGCTGGCACAAAAGATGGCGGCGAATGAAAAAAAGATTATTGATGAGTTGAATGCCGCACAGGGAAAACCTGTGGATATCGGGGGGTATTACCATCCCGATGCCAAAAAAACAGCGGCTGCGATGCGGCCCAGTGAAACATTGAATGCAATCCTAACGGAGGGGTAAGGTGAGGGTAGCGTGAGAAAGGAAAAGCGTGTTCCTTACAGGAACACGCTTTTTTATTTGCAGGTGAGATTCGGGTGCTGGTGGTGTTATTTATTTTCCAGACCATGTTTTGGGCAATTCGAGAGACCAGACTTCACTATCCGACATATTGTGCCGTGATGCCACTCGCCATTTTTGCCCAATCAGAGAGTCGTTTAGGGTCAAACCGAATGGTGCTGATATCTTTGAGTATGATTTCCATGGGGCATTTGTTTGCCTGTTCTATTGCATTTTGAAGATACATACACGCGGCATCTATATCACAAGTTTTTTCGGCCAGAAAGGCCGGGTTGGGTTTGAATGAGATCACATAATGGCCTTCGGTTTTTTCGGCCGTTTTGGCCACATTGGCCCAGGGGCTGGTGGATATTTTGCGCAGGTTAGGAATTTGTTTGAGCATGTCAATTTTGTTGTGCAGGGGTTCACAGCAACCATAATAAACAAGGCCAAAACGATCCAACCAACGTCGCTCGTATTGCAGGGCAAAGGCTTCGTGCATCTGGGGTGATACCTCGGAGAAAATTTGCGCGGTGGCGCATCCCCACAGGTCTTTTGCGCAAATGTGGCTGGGGTCAAAACTATCAGGTGGCAATTCGTCTGTGCATCCATAACCACCCGAACCAACGCGGATGGGCGTGTTGTTGAGCGCCAAAACAGAGAGGGTTTCCCACTGGTCGAGGCGTTTGAGGTAGGCCGTTACCAGCCGATCCATCGCTGCATGTACCATCTCGGGCCGCATAACAAGGTCCAAAAGGGCGTCTTGAACGCCCCACCAGCGAATCAATTCGTCCCAGGGGGCAAACCATCGACCGGGCACGCCGCGTTTTTGAATGGGAATGAGATCGCCAAACAAGTCGGTTCGCCAGGCCAATTGTTGTTCGGTTTGTTCGTGATCGATGGTCAATTCTGGCATCTGGATTTTTTCAATGTCTTTTTCTTCTTTGATGGTGGGTTCAAACTGACGCGAGGCCACAGCACCATCATAGGCGTGTATTTTTTTGCTGTGTTCTTCAATGCCAAATCCCGAATCGCAAATAACGATGGGGCTGTAAATGATATTTTCAACCACCATGTCTGCCGGAAAATGGTGCCATTGATAGAGTTCCCGGCGCAGTTCGGTTTCGAGTTGTTGGCAAAAAGGGTCGCGCGTTTGGATTTTTAATTCTTCTTCTGCAGCCAGTTCTGGCCAGCACACTTCGTTGATCCACACCATGGGTTTAACTGGTTCGAGCCGGTTGAGCCGCACCCACATGGCGCGATTTTTTTCCTGAATGGGCTGTGAGGCAATGGCCACTTTTTGGTCGATCAAATGTCGCAAGATGGTTCGGTCGTGATTGGTGAATATCATGATACACCTGATCCAATAGATGAGTTGAACGATTTTTCCAAACGGGGAAACAGATAATTGTAATAAGCATCAAGCATGGCTTCGGGAATGTTGGGAGGCAGGTGGTTGCCAACGGATAGCAGGGCACCCCGACATTTTTGCAGGGCGTTGAACGTTTGGTCGATATCGCGTTTGACTTTGTCCCAGTTGTTAAATGTGAGGTCGCGGCAATCGACAAAACTGCCCACCAGACAGTGGCTTTGGCCAAAACGGTCGGCCATATGACCAAAGTGGAGATACGGTTCAAAGATAAATCCATCGGCCCCGGCCAGGGCCAGGTCTTCAACAAAAACCGTGAAGTCGGCATCGGAGCAGAAAAGGAGTTTTTTTCCGGCGGCGCGAATGGGTTTCCACAATTCGGCATATCGGGGAATAATGGTTTTTCGATAAATGTCGGGGTTCATAAAGGGCCCTTGCGTCCAGACAAAATCGTCGTGTTGAATGACGACTTCTACGGATGTGTGAGCCCAGGCTTTCATGTGGAACAGCGTGCGTTGAAAAAAGCTGTCGAAAACGCGTTCCATTTTTTGAGGCTCAGACAGGGCAAACAACAACATTTCCCAGCCAAAAGTCTGAATGGCCCCAGAGACGATGGTTTTGTAATATCCCCCAGTGGTAAGCTGGTTGGGATATTTTTGTTGTGCATTTTGAATGTCTTTTTCGTAAGCCCGAACTTGTTCGTCAAAATCTGGCAACCCGTATTCGGACACCGCGTCAAATGCCCAAACGTCTTCGGGGCGTTGGAATGGACTGGTTTGAGGTTTGCGCTGATCGCTGCCGTCGATGGCATAGGACGCATGACCCATGTCGGTGACACGCCCGGTTGTTGCCCAGTTGACGAGGCCATCGTTGGTATGCCAGTGAAAGTCGAATTGCAAAGCATCGTAAGCTTTTTGAGGAAATGCGGAATGGGTGCGGGTCACGCCAGCTTTTTTTTCCAGATAGGCTTCATGATAACCCATGCTGTATTCGGTGTGCCCCCACCGGTTACACGATCGCAGATAGATGTTGTCCAATGCGGTGTGTTTGCTCATCCACCACCCCCTTGTACGTTTGTTTTACCAGCCATGTACAAAATGCCCACCGCCCGGAAAAAAGACGGCATCTACAATGCTTGAAATGCCAATGCCAAACAAATACCCTACAATGACCCCATACCAAAGCGGCAGGGATTTGTGATAAAGGGACACCCCGCCAAAACGAATGACCGCTGTTTTGGCCATCCAGGCCAAAAACACGCAAAAGGCATATCGGTTGTTGGGAAAGGCGATGGCAATGGGATGAAATGGCCACCACACATATCGAGAACGCAAGTAGGTTAACATACCGGATACACCGAGGCCAAATATCCAGACACCGCATTTTTGTAAATCAAAAACAGTGATTTTCGAGCCTTCGATGTAGGGAATCATGTTGATGACCTAATTTATGGGCCAGTCGACCAGTTGCCCGTTTAAACCGCCTTCGGTATAACAGCGATAGACTTTAACGCCCACGGCGCTGAAGTAACCCACCACATAAGCGATGGGAATAAACAGGCAGATTTTCCAGTGCCGTTTGAGGTGATCGCCCATCATTCTGAGAATATGCGGAATGGCTGGCAAAGCGGTGGTGCGCATGGCTTCACCCAGAAATGTATTGCGATTAATCAGGGTGAGCATTGTAATGCCTGAAGGGTTCAAATTTTTTGTGCCAGAAAGGGACAGAATGATATCCAATCCCTTGCCGCCTGCTGGTGTTAAAAATGTGAAGCCCGTGGTTGCCGCGTATTTTGAGATGCCAAAATAACAAATGAACATCAATGTCATGTAAACAAGCGCGATGACTAACGATATACCCACAGACATAAACCAGCCGATCATGATGGTGGCAGAGATGCATAATCCCAACCACGCGGTGCGATACGTGATGGGAGCACCATCGTCTTTTTCTCGGTTTGGTGAGAGGGCTTTTAAAACGGTTTCTTTCAGGTGACCGCGTGCAACCCACACCGACCACAGTACCAGAAATGTGAGTGCCCCGTGGGATTCGAGCATGGCAATTTCGCCACCTGTGGCGACCTGTCCTTCGATGCCCACAGAAAATCCGGTGCGATTGATCAGGCCGGTTTTAAAGATGTTGATGAGATTGTAAGCCCAGAAGCTGAAAAGAATATCCAGTGGGCCCAAATAGGCCAGCCCAATGATGAGGGGTTGCACGCGCAGATAAAGAGGAGAATAATCACGCCCCAGGCTCACGGCTTTGGTTTCATATCCATCAAAGAGGGTAATGCGGGGCAGTGACAGGGCGAAATAACCGAGAATGTTCCAACCGATGATGCCGACCACGAGTGCAAATCCCGTCCAGAAATACCGGTCTTTGAATACGGCGGGCAGTCGTTCACCCGGGGTTTCTTCTAAAAGTGCTGTGGGAAACTGCGACATGGGAAAGACCAGGCGTTCTTTTTCATGCCATTGTTTAAAAAACAAAACGCTGCCAAAACACCCCGCCATGACGGCTGCAAGAATGCCGATTAACCAGGCGGAAAATGCCTGTATCCACATGTCCCAGGGGATAGATTCATCGGGGTGTAAACCGGTATAAATTTCGCGCACAATGGGATTGCCAGCATCTAAAAACAACCATTTTGGCATAAATGGGATGGCTGTGTCCTGCAAACGGTTTTCGGGGGAGGCATAAAATTCGGGAGAGGGAATCAGGCTCACCGAATGCAGTGCCCAGCCCACGGCGGGCAAGTTGCCTGCGATCCATGTCATTCCTAAAATGGTGAGCATGTCCGTGCGTGTCAGGGCAAATCGCGGCACATAACTTTTGAGAAAGGCATTGATAAAAACCCATCCAACAAAAGGGATGAGCACGGCAACAGGAAAATAGCTTTTGACCAGATCGCCCGCGTAATAGGTGTAGTACCAGGTGGTGAGCAAAATGGTGGCAATGCCCAGGATTATGGCGCGAAAGGTGATGTTTTCTTGCGTTTGGCCAGGTGCCACTTCTGGAGTATGCTCTGCAAAGGCCATTCGGGGGTTTTCCTGTTTTAAATGTCCGTGACAGATTTTATAAAACGAGCAAGAATTCAGCACCTCGCGAATTTCCGATACAAACATTCGGAAATGACAGCTAAAAAATG
>CAXNEV010000261.1:0-5841 GCA_964200925.1 Candidatus Latescibacterota bacterium
AACAACGGCATTCTTTTTGTTGACCACTCGAAGGAGGGGCGCAGTGGCCATTTGGGACATGCGCTTGTTGAATATGCGCCAGGAAAGATACTGGCCTTCTACTCAAACTGCTCGGCTGAGAACAACGGCCATACCGGAGACGGGTGGATGGAATACAAGCGTTCCGAAGACGGCGGTCGCACCTGGAGCGAGCCAACTCCGCTTGAGTATTCCAAACAAGTGTACGATTCTGGCCAGGGCCGTTCTGTCATGTGCGAGAAGGCGATATGCACAAGTGATGGCGACATTCTTCTGTTCAACCTGGAGTGCGCGAACATTGCGGAGAATAATTTTACCTGGCGGCCGCTGGCGATACCGACCTTCCTGCGCAGTTCCGACGGCGGCAGGATCTGGTATGATGCAAAACCCATGGGCGACGAACCGGGTCGCATCTGGGATGTCCTGTATCACGAAGGCGTCATCTATGTGCTTGAGCTCTATAACGACAGCAGCATAGCCTGGTACGGCAATCTTCCCGATCACCATTATTCGCTGTACGTCAGCGAGGACCAGGGCCGTAGTTTTGTCCGTCGCAGCGTACTGCCGTTCGAGTTTATGCAACGCGGATATGGCACATTGACATTTCTTCCGGATAACCGGCTGATTGCCTATGCCTATAACCAGACTGATGAAAAGCACCTCGACTATGTGATCAGCCGTGATGCCGGGCAGAGCTGGGACGAATCACAAACGGCGTTTTTTGCCAAACAGATCCGCAATCCGCAGATGACCGCCTTCAAAAATGGCTTCGTGATGCATGGGCGCAGCGGCAGCAAGGGAGAAGATGCGATTCGGGGGCACTTTGTTCTCTACACCTCCCACGACGGCATCCACTGGGATGAAGGGCAGTACCTGCAGATGCGGATCGCGGGCGCGGGTGCGTACTCGAACAACTTGCTCGTGCACGACCCAGACGAGCAAATGCCCGAGCGACTGCTGATTCAGGCATCTCACGCATACGAAAAAAACAAGACCAACATCTGTCACTGGTGGTTGTAAAACTCGCCGCTGATGTTCACGTTCAGCCAGACAGGTCATTGCTGAGCACTCTGTACATGGGAGATTCTTCGACTAACCCGAACCGGTGCTTCTGGCCATCCGGAATGTTCTACAGACAGCATAGCAGCAAGCTTCCTGACCGAGGGAAGCGCTTCAACAGCATATAGTCCGTGTCCGATATCATTAACTTTCTCTCCAAACCCGGAACTCTGATGTCTCACGACCTCATCCTCAAAGTGTGCAATCTCAAAAAATACTTCCCTGTTCAACGCGGCCTTTTGCGCCGGGTAACCGGGCATGTCAAAGCCGTTGACCGCGTTGATTTTGATGTCAAACGCGGAGAAACCCTGGGTTTGGCCGGTGAAAGTGGGTGCGGCAAAACCACGGCCATCCGCACCATCTTGCGCGCATACGAACCCACAGACGGGCATGTGATATACCACAACGGACAACGCGAGATTGATCTGTTTGCCCTTTCTGCACAAGAACTCAAACCGTTGCGCGCCGACTTGCAATATGTTTTTCAAGATCCCTTCGGATCACTCGATCCGCGCATGACCATACGCGACATTGTGGCCGAACCCTTTCAGATTCACAATCGGTGTTCCGGCCAGGAACTCAACGATCGGGTTGCCGATTTGATGCGGCGCGTGGGACTCAATCCAGCCCACCTCAACCGATACCCCCATGCCTTTAGCGGCGGACAGCGCCAGCGCATTGGCATTGCGCGGTCACTGGCCCTCAATCCCAAACTGGTCATGCTCGATGAACCCGTGTCTGCCCTGGATGTATCGGTGCGCGCCCAGGTGCTCAACCTGCTCATGGATTTGCAGGAAGAATTAACCCTCACCTACATTATTGTGGCGCATGATCTGGCTGTGCTCGAACGAATATGTGACCGCATTGCCGTTATGTTTTTGGGGCAAATTATGGAACTGGCCAACAGCCGGGATCTGTTCAGCACCCCCCAGCACCCCTATACCAGAGCCCTTTTATCGGCCATTCCCATTCCCGATCCCAAAAACCAGCCCCGCCGCGAAATCCTTCAAGGTGATGTGCCCGACCCCGCCAATTCTCCCACGGGATGCAAATTTTGTGGCCGTTGTCCGCTGTCCCAGGCCCGTTGTTTTTCAGAAGAACCTCCGCTGCGCGAAATTCAACCCCACCATCTCGTGCGCTGTCACTTCGTATAAAAGCAGTGAACTCTGAACTTCTTATGACCAACCTCATTCGCCAGCTCTGGCCCTCGTGGGTTCCAGACCACCCCCGGATTGCCAGCATTGCGCCCGTTTCGGAAACCCGTGCGCACACCGTTTGGAAAGTGGTGACCCGAACAGGCTCTGTTTTTGCCGTCAAATACCACCTGTTTGCAAGATTCACAAACGGAAAACCTTATGACCTGCTTGTGGTGGAACAACACGTTAGCCATTGCCTGCACAAAATGGGCTGCCCGGTTCCACCGGTAATCACAACCGACCCTCACTATGGCATAGTCATTTTTCAATGGTGTGGCGATCACACACTCGACGACTGCTGTCAAACAGGTGATGTTATCCATCCTGCTGTTTTTGATGCTCTGCTGGCCCTTGAAACGGGTTTTTTAAATCATCATGAACAATTTGCGCCGTGGATCGCGCCGGGGTGCAGTCACAAAGACCTCGTGGCAGGCTGGCTTGAAACCACACAACCCATTGCCGACATGTTGCCCGACCTTGTGGCTCATCTGACAAACAAAACGCCGCCCGCACACCTTGCCTCACACTGGAATGCCCTCATCACACATCTTGCCGAAGCACCCGCACAGCTTGGCCCCACCGATTACAATGCGCGCAATATCCTCATCGACGAAGCGGGCAATCCATTTATTATCGAACTGGCCAAAATAGGCTATGATTGGCCCGAACGCCGGCTGATTCAATACACCACCAGTTTGGGTGCAATGCGTTTGGACGGTCGCATCATTTCCCTGTTAACGCCTGAAACCACAAACCAGTATGCCCAAAAAGCCGCTTTGATTTACAAACAAAATCCCGAAGTCATTTGCACCCATATAGAAGCCCACCACATGGTTTTTCACATCCTTGCGGCCCTCACCTGTCTGAATGCTGATCATCCTTGGCAAAACATTCCGCATCGGTTACAGGATATCCTGTTGGCCCTGCAAACCCCTCTGTTTGAAACCCCGCAAACTGTTCCATTGCGCATGGCTTTTCAAAATTAAAAAAGGGAACCAGCAGATCAACTCTGCCGATTCCCTTTCAAAAGCGGAGGGGAAACCCAACCGTCGGGGGGTCAGATTCCCCTCACATCGGCGGCAGGTCGGGGCTGCCGCCAGAAATCATGTGAATGATTTTGCAATACTTGTGCCAATGTCGATGGCGATTTAAAAAAATATGTTAACTCATTAAAATATATATAAATAAAAATTCATCCAGCCTTTTTTCGCGATGGAGTGTTTGATTAAAACAGCAAAATTGAAAGCTTTCAGCCCGTTATTGTCACATCTGCGCCAGTGGATTTGGGCGCGGTGTTTTTGCTGAAAACTTATCTTTTACGAAACCTTTCCGATCAAGCGGATAAAAACGTCCCGCGTTTGGGTCATCACATGCGTTAAGTGCGACATAAACGCATCTGTTGATTCAAATCCCATCACACGCGACAGCGCCAGCAAGGCGCGTTCATCATCGGGCAACCGGGTGCGAGCCAGCTCGTTTTGCCGTCGCAAAACTTTTTCAACCGTGCGCAAAAATTCAAAGGTCTGTTTTAAAAACCGGGCATCTTCTGCATCCAGAAAACCGGCAGCAGATAACTTATCCAGGCTTTCCAAGGTGTTGGCACTGCGCACCTGTTTGTGCAAGACCGCGTGTTTGAGTTGCAATATCTGCGCAATAAACTCGATATCTACTATGCCGCCTGGATCGGTTTTCAGGCTTGGTTGCAGGCCTTTGCGCGTACCGCCTTTTTTTTCCATGCGCCTTCGAATATCGCACATGGTTGCCACCTCGGCATCTGAAAACCCATTGCCCACCACAAATTCTTCAAATCGATCCAGCAACCGCTCGCCCAAAACCTGATCGCCAGCCACCACACGGCTGCGCAAAAGCGCCAATCTTTCCCAGGTAGAAGCCCTGCGTTTCAAATAGGAATTATACGCATCAAAAGACAGCACCAGCAACGCATTGCCACCTTCCGGGCGCAACCGCGCATCCACCGGATACAATTTGCCATACGCCGTGTTTTGATCCAGCATGGCCGTTATCTGCTGTGCCAGATCAATAAAAAACTGCAAGTTGCCCTGCGATTTTTCGCCACTGGTTTTTCCATCTTCTGAATACACAAACACCAGATCCAAATCCGATCCAAAATTGAGCTCTCGTCCCCCCATTTTTCCCAAACCCAAAATCACAAAAGCAGCAGGGTTGCCCGTTGCTGTTTGTGGCATGCCGCGCGTTTGAACAAGTCGGGCAAATACCACCTCGTACACCGTTTGCACCAGCGCATCGGCCAGCACCGTTAAAACGTCAAATGTTTCAAAAGTATCTGTGAATCCCAGCAAATCGCGCGCGCCAATGCGCAGCAGTTCACGGCTTTTGAGCCTGTTGAAAGCCCCGATCAGCGCATCGGGGCTTTCAGATCCATTCGCCAGATCGCGCAATTCTGATAACAATGTTTTTGCAGTGGGATTTTGGTGCAAAACGTTTGGTTGTACCAGCCAGTCCAGCAAACCCGGATTGCGCACCATCACATTCACCAGATAAGAACTGCCCACACACAAAGCCAGCATCAAATCGCGAAATCCCCTGTTTGTGGTCAACAGGCGAAACAACATATCTCCTGCCCCATAGGCAAATACCAGGCGCTCCAGATGGCTCAACCCCTGATCGGGATCGGCCGATTTTTGCAAGGCCTGCATCAATGCCGGAGCCAGTTCTGTAAAACTTTGCCGGGCGCGCGTGCCCCGAATGCGCGGCACATGTCCAAAAGCCATATAAATCAAATTGCGATGCGCTTCTTCTGGCCGGGAAAACCCAATCTCTTTGAGCAACCCAATGGCCTCATCATCTCCCACATCCATCTCAACCAGCGCCCCCACCGAACGCCCTTCGGTGTCTGTTTTGCGGTCGAACACATCGGCATAAATGGCCTGCACCCCTGTTAAATGGCGTTCCAGTTCATGGTGATACGCATCAACGGTGCCCAATCCCATTGTGCGTGCAATCACCCGCTGAATATGTGGATCATCAGACAAGACATAATCGCTGCGGTTGTGCATCATTTGCATGCGGTGTTCCAGGCGTCTGAAAAACACATAGGCCAAACGCAGCACATCGGCCTCTGCATGAGAAAGGGCCCACACCCGCTGCAGTTGCCAAATGGCCTGTAGCGTATTGTCCGACCGGGCATTTTTTTGCACCCGGCCCACCAGCAATTGCAAACATTGCACAATAAATTCAATATCGCGAATGCCTCCCGCACGCAATTTTAAATGGGTTTGTCCCTGTCCTTTGCGCCCTATCCGCGATTCTATGCGCCCCTTGATCCGGTGAATCTCAACGGTGGGGCTGTGATCAAAATGCCTCGGATAAATAAATGGCTGAATCATCTTTAAATAGCGGTCTCCCAGTTCCTTTGAGCCGGCACAAACACGCGCTTTAATCAGCATTTGCCGCTCCCACAATTCGCCCCGACGCATGTAATACCCTTCATATCCTTTTAAGGGCATGGTTAACGCCCCGGCCGCCCCATCGGGCCGCAACCGCATGTCCATGCGGTAGAGAAATCCTTCTTCGGTGCATTCTGTGA
>CAXNEV010000262.1:0-5841 GCA_964200925.1 Candidatus Latescibacterota bacterium
GGCAAAATATGCTACCCGGACAACCCATTTCCATAGAGAGTCTGCATCGGAGAAAAGATGGTTCTATATTTCCTGTTGATATTCGCGCCATCAAATTGGAAATTGAAGATCAATTATTGATTATGGGGCTCGTGCGCGATCTCACAGAACGCAAAATGCATGAAGAAACCCTTCGCAGAAATCAAAATCTCGAATCCCTCGGTTTGCTCGCAGGGGGAATTGCCCACGATTTTAACAATTTATTGACCGGCGTTTTTGGCAATATTGCCCTTTTGAAAATTCTGTATCCCCAAAACAACGAAATTGCAGAAATCGCCCACGATGCACAAATTGCCGCCGAAAAAACAAAAGCCCTGACAGGACAACTCATGACTTTTGCCAGAGGCGGCGTTCCCACCAAAAAAATAACGCCCATTGCCCCATTGCTTCAAGATACGGTGTGTTTGTCTCTTCACGGTTCAAATACCAAACCTGAATTTCATTTTTCTGAAAACCTGTGGTTTGCCGATATCGATTTGGGTCAAATTGGCCAGGTTATACAAAATCTCACTCTCAATGCAGATCAGGCCATGCCCAATGGGGGCATTTTAAAGGTCAGTGCAGAAAACGTGGATCTGAAATTCGAAAACCCATTTCGATTACCCCCAGGCCATTACATCAAAATATCCTTGCAGGATCAGGGCATTGGCATTCCAGCCATTATTATAGGCAAAATTTTTGATCCTTATTTTACAACCAAATCATCCGGGCATGGCCTGGGGCTTTCCATTTGTCATTCTATTATCACCAAACACAATGGTCACATCACCGTTGAATCTGAACCGGGTGTTGGATCAACCTTTGTATTTTATCTGCCTGCAACCAGCCCCGAAAAAATAGATACCCACCAGCACACCCTTCCATTGCAAACTGGCAACGGCAACATTTTGATTATGGATGATGAAAAAACCATCCACACCATTCTCGGCAAAATGCTTAAACTTTTGGGCTACACATCCAAAAGCGTTTTCGATGGCCAGGAAGCTTTGCAGGCCTATTGCGATCAAATGCAAAACCATACCACACCTTACGATTGTGTTATTATGGACTTAACCATTCCCGGTGGTTTGGGCGGAAAAGAAACCATTGCAAAATTAAAAGAACTCAATCCACAAATTCGGGCCATTGTTTCAAGCGGATATTCCAATGACCCGATTCTCGCGCATTTTAAAGATTATGGATTTTCAGGCAGACTTGTAAAACCCATTGAAATGGAAGATTTGTCCAGAACGCTCCATGAAATATTGAACACACAAATAAAAACAGCATAATAAATCGGGCATCTTCACCAGCAGATGCCCGATTTATTATGTTTGTGATGCACCTATTTCATCAACATCATTTTTTGCACCTGTATGCCAGCAGGATGTTCCATCTGGTAAAAATAAATCCCGCTTGAAACCGTTTGACCAAGTGCATCCTTGTTATCCCAAACAATGCGATAATCACCCACAGCCAGATAAGAATTTACCAGTTCGCGCACTTCTTGCCTCAGCGCATTGAGTTGGTGCCTGTTTACCCCTTTTTCTTTTTTCCTTTTTTCCCAGTCTTTTCCTTACCAATAAACGGAAACAGAATGTTTCGCCGTTCTTCCGTGAGCGATGATCCGTATTCACACACTTCAAAAGCCTCGGAATATTTGACCTTGTTGCCATGCGCCCGACCATACAGCGCAATCAACCGATCGCGATATTTATCTGCTGTGGCCACAAAAGCCCGCGACCTGTTTTTTGCCATCCAGGCACGCCGTTCATCCTCGCCTTGTGGCACCTGATCCAGCACCCCGCTGTTGTAGGGCAACCACTCATACATTTGTGACGTGTGACAGTGCAGGGCATCGAGCTTTTTTTCGATCACCTCATCAATATCCACCACCACATCGGCCTGAAACGGAATGGGCTTTTGGAAATTGTCGCTCAAATACATAATCACCGGATTTGTGTTCAAATGCGGCGTGAGCGGGCACATATTGGGCACCGTGACAATATAGGCCGCATCTTGCACCAACTGTGCCGAATACCGATGGTCGGGGTGATAGTCATTGGGTCGGTGCGACATCACCAGATCGGGTTCAAAATCGCGAATGATGCGGATCACTTCTTTGCGATAGTGAACCGTGGGTTCCAGTTCACCCGTATGGTTGTCCAGCACCTGATAGTCAATACCCAGCACCTTGGCAACCGCCTGGGCTTCGGCAAAACGCCGCCGCGCCAGTTCTATTCCGCCAATTTCGTGATGCCCGGTTGCGCCATTGGTATGTGATACAAACTTGACCCGATGCCCCAATCGCGCATACAGCGCCGCCAATCCGCCCGCCTTGATATCACAGTCGTCTGGATGTGCGCCAAAAATCAAAATCTGCAACTTGCCGTCTTTCATTGCACAGGTCTCCCATTGTTATTTATACCGCGTCTCCGGATTGAATCGGTGATCGCCCAACACTTTGATCAAACGATCACTTCCTCCTTCAACCAGATGGTTGGGTACATGGTATTGAATGTAGGCATTATACCGCGGAAATGCCCAGCGCGGCCCATATTGTTGCTGAAGCAAATACCGCACGCGATCAGAATTGTTGGGTGTGCCCCGATGCCAACATTGGGAGTTGTGCAAATAAATATCCCCTGCCTTGCACAAAATATCCACCGGCCCCTGCCCTTCAAATTCGGGTGTTTGATCTTTGGGGGGGTGGCGTCCCGAATAGTGACTTTTGGGCACATATTGTGTTGGGCCATAGTCAACAGACTCAATATCCGTAAGCGCAACCTGCACCGTTAACCACAAAATGGGCATGTCAATGCGCGGGTCGTGGCGCGGCACATCGTCGGGCAGTGGGAAAAACAGCGCATCATCCACATGCCAGCGGTCAATGGCATTGGTGCGATTGGTGCGCAACACATTCATGCCACACTGCTGACACCCCGGCCCAAAAATGGCTTCCATCAAACTGATAATGGGCTCGCGAACCAGCAAATCACAAAAAATGGGATCGAGTTCATTGGTATGTCTCAAAATAAAATTCTTCTGCACATACCCCGCTTCAATCATAGCCGGATCATCAATCAACTCATCGGTCTTATCGCGAAGCGCCTTCACTTCATCGGCTTCCAGAACATTTGGAATCACCACAAATCCGTCGTGCTTAAAATTGCGAATAATCTCATGGGTGTATTCTTCGCCAAAAGGCTGCCCTTCATGTATCGGTGTACGTCTCATCTTATCCTCTCACTAAAGTCTGTCGAAAAACTGCTTTTCGGTTATGAACATCAGGCAAATAGACGAATGGGCGATTCACAGATGACTCGCTTCGCTCGTGATCAGCAGAGCACCCGCAGATTCGTTTAACCTGCAACTGTTTCCGGTAACTTCTGCATGTGCTGATAGTCAGGCTCTGTTTTCTGCCGCTTCAAAATCCCGACAATTTCGCGCCATGTGGCAATCAGCCCTACCGGGCAGGGTGGCAATTCGTGTTTGATGGCATTGTGCAGTTTGCCCAACCGATAACATGGAACGCCGGCATACATGTGGTGTTCGATGTGATAATTCATATGCCAGTAAAGAAATCGCAAAACCGGATTGAGAATGATCGTGCGCGTACACAGCCGAAAATCGGGCGAGTTGTCAATCAATCCCACATGCTGGGCATTGTTGCACAAAAAGAACAGGCCCCCACCGTAAAATGAACCAAACGTGATCAACAGCGGCACCTGCCACCAGCCCAGATAAAATGAACCCGCAACAAGGATGAGATGCCCAAATACCATCACGCGATCCCAGCGGAACAACCGCTTGCGGCCTTCGACATTTTCAACGGGAAAAATGACCTGATCCCATCCGGGATTTAAATGCCCAAAAAATCCCCGGCGAATGGTGCCGCGAATGCGATGGTAGGCCCCAAGCGGATCGACAAAAGCCCCTCGAAGAAAATTTTTAAATTTCAATTTAACAGGCAACACCACCTCGCCATCGTCTGGGGGATGAAGTGTGTATTTGTGGTGTTCGGTGTGACTTGCCCAAAAATGCACCGGATTGTACCAACCGAGAAAGCTGAGTAAATAAAGAAAAAAGACATTCAGCCCCTGCGTGCGAAACACCGTGCTGTGTACCAGTTCGTGAAAACCGTTGATGATAAAGGCATAACACATACCGTGCAAATATAAAGCCGGGATCCACCAGTACCACGCCTGGTTCAGCGTTGTCCACCAGGCCAGTGCGCCTGTGGCTGTAATGGTTCCGAGATATCCAAGCGTTTGCACCAAACCAAACACATCGCTGCGCTGATTGAGTTTGGCCAGCAACTCGCGGTCGAGTTTTGTGCGATACCACATAATGCGCCGCTTCTCCTGAGTTTCTTCAATCATAAAACCTCCCGCCATGCTTTTACCTGTTCAAGATCCACAACCGCAACGTGAACCCCCTCGCCTTCACGCGGTGCCGTAAACAGCACCTGATTGCCTTTCCGATTAAATGACGGATGGCAGTGTTCTGCACCTCCTTTGGGGCGCATTCCTGTTGCAAGTAAATGGTTCTCACCCGTTTTTGTGTCCAACAGCGTAATCGTTCCGGTGCGTGTGTCATCTGCAACAATCCATCGCTCCGATACATCCGGCGCACCGTGGTGATAATGCCCCTTTCCCACACACCAAAACCCCTGTCCGTCTTTTTGTCCATACCAGATCTCGTCGGGTTCTCGGGTGCGGCCCGTGGCCGCTTTTGCTTTGCAAAACATCACCCGATTGCCCGAACGCGTCCAGCATTCGTGTGTGACCCAGTCATCGAGCTGCTCAATAAAATAGGGCCGTTCCATGCCCTCTCGAACATTGAACATCCACATGCGCTGAAGCGCATCACCTCCTGTTTCGTGAACAAACAGCAACGACTCATCATCACCCGGACAGGCCTGTGCGTGATTTGTGTGCTGATCGGTGCGAAACACAATCTCGCTCTTTCCCGATTTGATATCCGTTACACCCAGCACATAATACATCCGCTCGTGTTGATACGAGGCGGCAAGCACTCCATTGCGAAATTCCGTATGCCCACTGGTGGCACTTCGACAAAACGGCACATCGCCAACAGCTGTTTGTTCACCCGTTGACAAATCAACCCGATGGATCGTTTTGGATGCCCCGTTAAAAAACCATCCCCCCGTGCCATTGAGCGGCGCACAAAACCGATCCCCGCCCTTCATGTCAATCAGCAGATCTCTTTTGCCAGTTGCCACATCCACAAGCCACAACACAGAACCGCTTTCTTTGCTTTCGGTTACAATGGCCTTTTGATCATCGGGGGTTGTTGTTTCCGTATCAAAATACGGTTTTGTATAACGACCGTTCTCTGTCAGAATGCATATTTCATAACCTGTTGTCCCATCGCAATAACGCTTCATCCCTTCCCTCCAAAACTGAACAGTGTCATAACCACACTACTTCTGCTGCCAGGGCAGTGCCTGAGTTTCCACAGCTTTTTTCATATTGCTCAACCACGCGGGCCAAAACCACTGCGTCTGGCTTCCGGCTGGCAAAAATGCGGGATCAATCATGTATTTCCGGGTTCGATCCAGGTCTTCTTTTAACAAACCTTCAACAACAGAATACGGTATCCATGCAAACGTGCTGCGCTCCAGATACACATCTGTGTTTTCCGGCACCGGATTGTTCATCACGCGCTGCGCGGGAACAAATGCCACCTCGGTAAAATAAGAGGCAAAATCGCCATCCATCACAGGAGACTGACCTTTGATTTTTTCAAGCAAATCCGCGCGTTTAAAATATCCCCGCGTTTCTTCTTCTGTTTTGCGCA
>CAXNEV010000263.1:0-5840 GCA_964200925.1 Candidatus Latescibacterota bacterium
AGGCCATCTGACCCATTTTGCTGTGCGGATCTAAGGAGCGAAACATATCTCCGCTTGAAAAATGAAACATCCCTGGAATTTGTTTTAAAACATTGCCCCATGTGCCTTTGCCAGCACCTGGAGGGCCAAAAAGCAATACCGTGCGAAACTTCATTCCTGCTCCCGTTTTTGTGTTTTGACAACCGCGTGTAAATGTCCTATATCTATATAGTATTTCAGATAGCAAACTTGAATTCTCGACGATAGACAATGGACGATGGTTAAAAATTAGTTTTCGGTTTTTATTTCAAATAGACGATTCGCTGATTCGCCTATTCGCCTATTCGCTGATTTGTAAAGCCGAAGGCTTAAAATAAAATAAAGACCCGATAAAAAGGAATTTTTTTATTCAACAGCGTTGCATCATGGAGTAACCCAATGAACCTCGACCCCAAAACCCTGCACCTGATCAAAGACGACACGGGCATCAAAGTCCATATCGATGGCCAAATTTACACGGTTGATCGAATTGCCAGAGCCTTTCCCAGAACCAATCCCGAATGTTATGTAAGTCTCCTGAACACAGAAGGCCATGAAATTGGCCTCATTGAAAACCCGTCGGAACTTCAAGAAACCTCTCGCAACATGCTTGAGGCCGAACTCAAAGCCATTTATTTCATTCCCACCATTATCGAAATTTTTACGGTAACCCCAAAAGGAACAGGCAGTTTCTGGGAAGTGTTAACAGATGATGGGCCTTTTTCATTTCGAATTATGGGGCGCGACGACCTCAATGGTTATCACCCCCCAAGCATAGAGATTACAGATGAAAATGGCAAGCGCTATCGCATTGTCGATTATTGGGAACTTGATCCAGACAGCCGCGACCGCATTGCCGATTTGCTGCCCGATAAAATCCTCAAAGCCCGTTTTGTGCGCGACATTGGCATGAGCGGAGGAGGAGGAGGAGGCAGAGGTGGTGGAGGTGGTGGAGGTGGTGGAGGTGGCAGGCGATAATTCAAAATACCCAAAAAATTGGCGCTGGCCTGTGGGCCAGCGCCAAAATAATGAGTATCCCGCTCAAGTTACAACACATAGGTTTCTGTTTTTTGCACATCTGTCATATAATTGGCCTCGTCTTCTTTAATAATCGGATCGGTCAATTGAATGGCCCGCCGTTTGCCCATCAAACCGGGCCGGCCCAAAAATTTGGGCCGATTGCCGACAAAAACCACCGCATCCTGTTTGACCGATGTATCCAGTCGCAAAATATCGCCCTCCTCCAAATTGAGCACATCGCCCAGTTCCACCCTGGCATTGCCCAGCACCACCCGAACAGGTGCTTTGATTCGGTCGAGCTGTTCCATGCGATCATCCCGTCCGCTTTCGCGACGTCCCCGCTCTCGACTGGCCCAGGTTTGCACGTTCAAATAGGCCATGACCGGTTCAAGCGTAAAATAAGGATAACACAGATTAACCAGCCCTGAGGCGTGTTGGGAGTTGACTTCAAACGCAATCAGAACCACGGTATCAGAAGGCGCAGCCACCTGCATAAATTCCGGGTTGGTCTCCAGTTCGGCATCCGACACCTGAATTTTCAACAGGGCTTCCCATGTGGCTTCCAGATCGGCCAAGGTGCGCGTAACCACTTTGCCCATCACCGTGCGTTCAATGCTGGTAAGTGGACGGGCTTCTTGCGGCGGATTTCCGCCGGTGCCCCCAAACTGGCGATCAATAAAGGAATAGGCAACAGGCAGCGAAAAATCAATAATGGCTGGCCCGCCCAGCGGCTCAATGGTAAATGTATAAGAACACGATGGATTGGACAGCGACATAATAAATTCGGCATAAGTGGTCTGATCGACAAAAGCAATGTCGCAGTCAACCACCGACCGCTGAATCGTGGAAAAAGAGGAAGCCATCATGCGCGACAGGTTCGAATGCAAGTTTTCCAGTGTGCGTTGCTGGTCTTTTGAAACCCGCTGCGGATGTTTAAAATCGTACGTGATAATGGGCTTGTTGGAAGCCGCTTTCATATCGGGTGCAGCCCCCATGGAGCCAAAATCACCCCCGGCCTCTTCTGTTCCAGTGGCTGTCAACAGCGCATCAATTTCATCTTGTGAAAGAATATCTGGCATACCGTCTCCACTAAAAAGGAGAAAAATGGGACAAGAGATTTTTAAAGGCGACGAATCCAGGCCTTTAACAATCAGCCATCAGCAAAACACAGTTCCCCATCGCTTTTGAAGAGACAACAGATGTTTTGAGCTGACCGTCAAAAGCTGATTGCTTGTTTAAAATTAGCCGTCTGTCGGCTCCATGTCAAGGCATCAAACATGATGTTTAAAATTTTAGCAACTCCTGTGCCAGTTAAAGATTCCTGAGCGTTTGTGGATCGACGTTTTAACGCACCCCCAAAAGCAATTCTGCCAGCAGTTGGTCCAAACGCTCATACCCCAATCCGGGCCGAGCCATGTTGTCAATATCAAACCGGGTGCGGCGCAGGGTTTGGGCTTTTTTCCGACTGTATTTGCCCAAATGTTTTTCAAAATCTTTATTCTGACCGTTAATCTCTGTTAAAATACCCTGAATTTCGGCATCTTCCCGGAAGCATGCCGCCTTTTCTTTGAGTATATTATACGTGCGCATACACCCATCGGCAAAGGCCCAAACCCCGTTTTCATCTTCGGTGCGGAAGGCGTGTGCATCAAAATGATGCGGCCCATCATAGCCCTTGTCTTCTAACAAACGCACGAGTAAAAAAGCGCTTTTGTAGTCTTCAGAACCAAACCGGAAATCCTGATCATACCGGCCAAAGCGCTGATCGTTCAGGTCAATATGGAAAAGTTTTCCGGCTTCCATGGCCTGTGCCACGCCGTGGTGAAAATTCAGCCCGGCCATGTGTTCGTGGGCCACTTCGGGGTTCACACCCACCATGCCGGGGTAGTCCAGCGTTTCAATAAAACCCAGATAATGCCCGGTGGTTGGAAAATAAAGGTCGGCGCGCGGTTCATTGGGTTTGGCTTCCATGGCAAATTTTAAATCGTATTTTTGATCGCGCACATACGCACACAAATAATTGATCCCGTCGCGATAGCGTTTGACAGCCGTCACCGGATCTTTGGCCACATTGCATTCGGCCCCTTCCCGGCCGCCCCAGAATACGTATATTTTGGCACCCAATTCAACACCCATATCAATGGACTGCATCACTTTTTGCAAACCATAAGCACGCACCTTGGGATCGTTAGACGTAAACCCGCCATCTTTAAAAACCGGGTGCGAAAACGTATTGGTGGTGGCCATGGGCACCACCATGCCATAATCTTTCAATGCCTTTTTAAACTCGCGCACAATTTTATTGCGCTGCGCCGGGGTGGCATCAATGGGCACCAGATCGTTGTCGTGCAAATTGACCCCCCATGCACCCAGTTCGCTCAACTTTTTCACAATGCGCGTTGGCGGAATGGGCTTGCGCGATGGGTCGCCAAAAGGATCGCGCCCAATATTTCCAACCGTCCACAAACCAAATGAAAACTTGTCTTCTTTTTTTGCAGCATAAACATCGGCCATTGAAAAACCTCCCGGATCAGAAAATAAAACCGCTAAACTGGAACTTGTTTTTGGGTCGTAAAAAAAACAGATCGCCAAAGGCATAAAAAATAGAACTTCAGGCAATTTCAAAATATAACACGATCAGGCACCTGTCAATGAACAAAAAGGACCTTCTCAAATGATCATTCGCGATCCTGTGCATGGAGATCTGTCATTTACCGAAGCCGAACGCCGCATCATGGACACCCGCGCCATGCAGCGCTTGCGCGGGGTGCATCAAACGGGATCGGCCTATCTGGTTTATCCCGGATGTGTTCACACCCGGTTTGAACATTCCCTGGGCACTGCCGCAATGGCCCGGCGCATCATGTCGGCCCTGCAACAAAATGGCACCCCTGTCGCAAAAGATCAGGCCGATGCCGTGGCCATTGCCGCTCTGGTGCACGACATCTCGCATTTGCCTTTTGGGCACACCTTTGAAGATGAGCGCAAACTTTTTCCCAGACACGATACCGCAGAACGCTTAAAATCCTTTTTGTCAGAAAAAGAAATCGCCCAGGCCCTTGATGCATCGGGGCACCGACAAACCGTTATCGATCTGTTATCCAACAAAACATTCTCACCGGCCTGGATGCGCCAGGTTGTGACCAGCACAGTCGATGCCGACCTGCTCGACTATTTGCGCCGCGATGCCTATTTTGCCGGTTTGCGGCAAGATTACGACGACCGCATTTTCAACACATTCACTGTGATACATGATACCCTGTCGGTCGATCTGACCAAACAGAGCACCCGCACCGAATTGCTGCACCTGCTTCGGTTGCGGTATTTTCTCACCGAACGCGTCTATTACCACCACGCCAAAGTGGCATCGGGTGCCATGATCGCCAAGGCTGTTGAACTGGCCATTGAACACGGTCTGTCCGAACAGACACTCTACAGCCTCACCGATGAATCTTTATTCCGCAGCCTGTTGGCTTTCAACGATCCCCGCATCGACCGCCTCATCAACGGCGTTGCCCATCGGCGCTTGCTCAAACGCGCCTACATGCTTTCTGCTGCCGATGTGGGCCGGCGCAGCCGCGACGAATATATTGCCATCTACAACCGATCGGTGGATGCCCGACAAAAGATCGAACGCGAAATCGCCGATGCCGTCACCATCAATCCCGACCAGATCATTTTGTATTGTCCCGATATTTCGGCCATTAAAGAAGCCCGTGTGTTTGTGAAAACCCGCACGGGCTTGAGCCGACTCAACGATCCACCCGACAACCCGCCCTTTGATGTCAAAGGGGTCGAAGACCAGTACGAACGCCTGTGGAAATTTTACGTTTTTGCCCCGGAAAGTTACCGCGAACGCGTGGGCAAAATCTGCGAGCGCATTTTGGGTGAACCCAACGGCCTGCACAAGCAGTAAATCGCGCTAACGTGCTAACGCATCAATCCGCTGCCTGGCGCGAGTCAATAGCGGATCTTCTGTTTGGTGCAAAGCCACAAACCGGCGATAATGTTTCAATGCCCCGTCAGGTTTTCCCATCTGATCGTATAAAGTTGCCAGCGCAAAATGGGCTGGGGCAAAAGTTTCATTTAAAGACAAAGCCCTGTTCCCGGCATCCAGTGCCGGAATGTAAGCACCCGAACGGCCATAAATCATGGCCAGATTGGCATAAACTTCCGCAGATGCCCCTCCCAGACCAACCAGCCGTTGATACACAAATTCGGCCTTTTTCCAATCGCCAGCCTTTAAATACCGGTTGCCCAGCACCGGATACATCTGCCGCAGCCGCAACTGGGCATCGCGCACATAATCTGGCACACCTGTCCAGTTTTTCAAAAACGTTTCGTACTGTTCTGCGGCCCTTTCAAACTCGCCCTGTAAAAGCCGCACCCCCCCCATGCTAAAATACACCACCGCCATGTGAGGATCCTGTTGCAGAGCCTCTTCATACATCGTCAAAGCCCGGTCGTAATCGCCCCGTTCGGCATACATCAAGCCCAGATTGTGGTGGCCTTCTGCAAGCAAATGGGATTCTTCCTCTTCGTATATTTTGAATGCTTCTTTCTCTCGGCCTTGTTTTTTATACAGGGCTGCCAGATTGTTCAACAACACCCCCCGGCCATAACCAAAAAAATGCACCAGCCCATCGCGATAGGCCTTTTCAGCAGCATCCATCTGGCCTGTTTTTTCAAAAACCTGCCCCAGATTATTGTATAAAGCTGGCAAATAGGGCTGCATCGACAAATAGGTCTGATATGTTTTGGCCGCTTCTTCATAGTGTCCCAATGCCGATTGGCCAAGGCCC
>CAXNEV010000264.1:0-5823 GCA_964200925.1 Candidatus Latescibacterota bacterium
TAAACAGTGGATCCAGCCCATGCCCACACAATGTTGCAATAAACGCCACGCCGCGTTTTTGCAATTCGCGAACAAACAGATCAGCCCCGTTCATAAAAACCTCGCGATTGTAAAGATGACATGCGCTCTTTGTTGTATCACCGCATGCCAATTCACCCTATGGTTCAAGCAGTCCAAATTCGTTCAATAGATACACAAGATGTATCAAACGTCAATACAAATACATCGGGATTGGTCAATGCTTGCCATGACGTGAACCCGTATGAAGGATCGTAATATTTCAGCAGTAACGTCGTCAAATTCCCGTGTGATGCCATCAGCACAGACCCTTCATGTTTTAAAGCATCATTCACTGTCGCAATCGCCCGATTCATCGCTGTCCGACTTGACTCCCCACCGGGAAACACCAGATCCAGATTGTCAAAGGTGCGCTTAAAATTTGGCAATACCGCATCCCAATCGGATCCGGCATCGCCCAAATTTCGCTCGGACAACCGGTTATCTATCACAATCGGCAACCCCAATTGGCTGGCCAGCGGTACCACCGAATCCCGTGCCCGAACAAAAGGGCTCGACACCATGTACCGAATGCCACACTCACATAAAAAATCTGCCAGCGCGTCTGCCTGTTGGCGGCCCAATTCTGTTAATGGTGCTTCTGGCGATTGCCCTTCGGCTTTGCAGTGTCGCACCCAGTATATCTGTTTCATAAAAACGATTCCCATTATACGTGATTGCGCAACATCAACTCCATCGGATAGGGATTTAAATACACTTGTTGATGTACCCAGTCGGGCACGACATGCCGTTTTAAATGGTGTTTCAACAGCGTTATGGGCACAATCAACGGTATCAATCGCTGGCGACATGACTCAAAGACCTCTAACAACTCAACCTTGTCTTCAGATGTCAAAACATCTTTCAAAAACCCCATCAAATGCATCAACACATTCACATGTTTGCCCGGCGTGGGCAACACCTGTAACCCGGCCATCAACATCTGACCGTACTGCGTGATCACCTCATTCCATAACATCACCCCGGCTTTTGCCACAAGCTGTCCCATCTCGCGATAATGTCTTGGGCTGTGTGACAACACACACATCTTCATTGTCGAATGAAACGCCACCAACCCACCGGGTGTGGGATTTTCGGCCAACAATTTTTTCCAGCGATAACAGGCAAACATGCGTTCAATAAAATTTTCGCGCAACGGCAAATCGTTTAACCGCCCTTCTTCCTCAACGGGAAACAACGGCTGCCGATCCATAAGCGCTTTTGCAAACAACCCGCTGCCATCGCGATTGGGCATATCGGTATCGGGGTGATACACCCGCACCCGAAACAACCCACAACTGGGCGAATCCTTCTTCAACACATACCCGTGCAAATCCAGCTTGCCCAAGTCATCCAACCGCTTTTGTGCCCACGTCTGCATCACGTCGGTATAATCTGTTCCCGATTTTGGCGCAACCAATTGCGGTTTTTCGGGCGTGCCCACCAGCCGAATCGTCTCGCGTGGAATGCCCATGCCTACTTCCACCTCCGGACACACCGGCACCCATTCGACATAGGTGCTCAACACCCGCGTCAAAAACGGCATGTGTTTGTGCCCCCCATCAAACCGCACTTCTTGCCCTAACAAACACGCACTCACACCCAACCGCAATTGGGGCATTTCATGTACAAACGAAGGATCAGCCATTGGAAATCCCCTTCTGGTGACGCGCCGTTTGTTCTGCAAATGCCCCCACTTGGCGAATCATCCCTGAAAAAATCAGCTTGTGAATGGGATATAATGCATACCAGTACAAAAGTCCCCACAACCCTTTGGGCGCAAAAAACGCCGTTTGCACAAGGTTTGACACACCCTCCTCGTCTGAATGGGGTCGAACTTCAAATTGCAACCAGGCCTGACCGGGCACTTTCATTTCGGCTCGCAACCGCATCAGCCCATCTGGGATAACAGCCTCCACCCGCCAAAAATCCAGCGCATCGCCCACACGCACCAAATCGGCATCGCGGCGCCCACGGCGCAACCCCACCCCACCTACAAGACGATCCAAGGCCCCGCGAATTTGCCATGTCCAGTTGGCATACAACCACCCGCGCTGCCCACCCAAACCTGTAAACGTTTGAAACACCGCTTCAGGTGTTGTCCGAACCGTCATCTGGCGGCGCTCAACAATCATGCCCTGTTGTGTGGTCAATACCACAGGGGTGCCATCCCTTCTGCTTGTTGACAGGGCATCGCTCCACGTCGTTTCAATATCGCCCACGTCCAGACGATCAAGTGCCAACCGAACCGCTGTTTCATAATTCAAAGGCATCACATCGGGAAACAGTTTTTGAGCCACATCGTTGCGCACAATCACTTCATTTCGCAGCCCCTCAATCAAAGGTCGAGAAATTTTGGCCGACACCGGCGTGACCCAATGCACCCAATAAGACGACAGGGCAGGTGTTAATACCGGAACAGAAATCAACCCGCGTTTCAACCCACGAACCTGCGCATAAACCAGCATCATTTTGCCATAGGTCAACACATCAGCCCCGCCAATCTCAATTACGCGCCCACGGCTTTCGGGTACAGCCAATGCCCCCACCAAATAATCGAGCACATTGCCAATGCCAATTGGCTGCACGCGTGTGGAGACCCAGCGCGGGCAAATCATCACGGGCAGCCGCTCGGTCAAATACCGAATCATTTCAAACGACAAACTGCCCGTGCCCACAATCACGGCCGCGCGAAATTCGGTTACAGGCACACCCGCCTCGCCCAGTGCCCAACCCGTTTCCTGACGGGATCGCAAATGGTCTGACAAATCGGTCTGTGAATCGCCCAACCCACCCAAATACACAATGCGCTTCACCTGGGCTTGGTGTGCAGCCGCTCCAAATTGTTGCGCGGCTTTTAAATCGCGTGCATGAAAATCTGCCGAATCACCCATGCTGTGAATCATGTAATAGGCCACATCAACACCTATCATGGCTGGGGCAAGTGTTTCTGGTTTTAATACATCACCTTCATATACAACAACCTGGGGCAACCACACCCGTCCTTCCAACCGGGTTTTATCACGCACCAAACACCGCACCTGATACCCTTTTGCAAGCAACCGGGGCACCAAACGGCCACCCACATAACCCGTGGCACCCGTTACCAATACACACATCACCCGATCTTGATCACTCATATTCAATGGTCACCCACCGTGCTGGACGTCACTTTCAATGTTGGATTTACCTTTTGAATCATGTTTGCCACCTTGCCCACGGCCTGTTTCACCCCCCATGTGGGCCGGGGTTGGCCCACACCGGCCAATTTAATCAGCAAAGACTGTTCATTTCGATACACCACTGAAATGGCAAAATGTTGAATTAAGGCCCCTTCACTCACCATCACCGTCAATAACCGATGGCCGTCTTGAAGTTGACCATAAACCTCCATCACCTTAATTACCACCGGCACCCCCCGGTGTTTTTCTTGCCACACCATCGGCTCAAAATCGCGCAACAACCCCTCGGCATCAAACGAACCGTCTAAAATCACACTTGGCATCTCACCCACCTTCTCAGTCAAAACAGCACCATCAAGCGCGGTTTTCAACTGCCACACAAAATAATGAATCGGCAACTCCGATGCGATGGCCTTTTGTTCGTATTTTGTTGGCTTGCGCCCCGGCATATCGTGTACATAAGTCGTCTGATATTCCGACATCAAAAAAGACTGCCCTTCCAGCACCTCGGTTATCCACGCCGCATACTCCACCTGATCGGTCGCAATCAACACCCGCCCACCCGGTTTTAACCGTTCGGCAAGGGTTTGAACAAACCCCGGTTGAATCAACCGGCGACGGTGATGCCGCTCTTTGTGCCACGGATCGGGAAAATTGATATACACAGCCGACAGCGACTGCGGCCCAAACAAATGTGCAATGGCAAATGCCGCATCCATTTCCATCACCCGCACCTGATCAATCCCACCCTCGTGCAACCGGTTAAACAACCGCGTCACCGACCCCCATGCCCGCTCAATGCCCACAAACAACCGATCCGGATGTTGCTGCGCCAAACCGATCAAAAAATCCCCATTCCCAAACCCGATCTCCACCGCCAGATCGCCCGACCGACCAAACACACCCTCCCAGTCAATCGGCCAATCCATCTCTGCCCATGAAATCAAATACTTTTGAATCGATTCACTCAATGGAAGATATCTCATTCCCGGCCATCTTCTTTTTTAACACGGCTATTTTGCAAAATATTTTAACAGGCGATTAACATACCCATTCCCTCTGTGAAAATGAAGAATATTCTGCAACGCGCAACAAAAAAAAGCAGATCCGAGCGTGGAGGGATACGCCCGAACCTGCCTATTTTCATGGGGGATTGAATTCTTACGCACCCACAGCTTTTTTCTCTTCAACAGGCTTAACAGAGGCTTCATACCGTGCCCGAGCCACAGCTCGAATGTGATCGGCCTTCGCTTCATCCCCTTCTAAAGCATAAGCCAATGCCAAAAAAGCCAGATCTTGCTGTTGTTTTAACAAATTGTTCTGCTGAAAATCCATTTCCCAGCCTCATAAGTATTAGCATAAATTCACAATTAATGTTTTTTGATGTCAAGAAACTTAAACAACATCACAAATTTTGTCAATAGCTTTCTCCCTGTTCTGCAAATATTTAACAGAAATTTAACTCCCATATAATCTTTTTTTAAACAGATCGGTTTTGTGTTGTTGCTGCATATCCAGAATCAGCAGAAAAAACAGCGCCTTGCGTTGGCAAAACCGCTTTCTTCACAAACCGATAGTGAGACACCCACCAATCTTGCCCATTGTTAAATCCCCACAACTCAGAACAAGCCAAGAAAAAAATGCGCCAGCGGTGAAACCACAAATCCCGCTCATTTTCGCCATAATGGTCGCCCAAAATGGCCAGCATATCGGCCCGATGCCGATCCATATTGGCCAGCCAGGCATCCGCCGTTTTTGCATAGTGGCGACCATCCACCACCCAGTGTTCATCAATGGCCAAATCGTCTTGAAAATACAAAAACAAATCGTCCGATGGCATCATGCCCCCGGTAAAAAACAGCTTGCCCATCCAGTCATTATCCCCATTGTTCTCAAATAAATAGGGATGATCTTTGTGACAAAAGACATGAATAAAGACCTTGCCATCGTCTTTTAACCACCCGGCCACGCGGTGCAACATCATCCGATAATTGCGCAAGTGCTCAAACATCTCTACCGACACCACGCGATCATACCTGCCCGGTGCCTCAAAATCGTTCATATCTGCGGTCAACACCGTCACATTGTCCAGTCCACGCGCTTGGCACCTCGCTTCAATAAACTGCCGTTGTGGGCGCGAATTGGACACCGCCGTAATACGGCTGTTGGGATAGTGTGACGCCATCCACATCGTCAGTGACCCCCACCCACAACCCAGTTCCAAAATCTTCTGCCCATCGGCAATCTCTGCCCGCTCACAGGTTAAAGCCAACATGGCGACCTCGGCCACATCCAACGATTCATGTCCGGTTTCAAACAAACAGCAACTGTATTTCATATGTTGCCCCATCACCCGTTCAAAAAACCCGGGCGGCAACTCATAATGTTGATCATTGGCATCCGTTGTATGCACAGCAATCGGACTGTTGTTCATTGCTTGAATAAAAACCCGCTTCGCCCGGTTTTGCGCTTCACAGTTTCCCAAATCCTCACCTGTTTGTCTCTGCTGTTGGAGCCGTCGAATGCCATACCGAATCAACGCATCAGGCAACAACCCGTTTTCTGCCAGCCAAATTCCTAAGCC
>CAXNEV010000265.1:0-5791 GCA_964200925.1 Candidatus Latescibacterota bacterium
TGAGGCGGTCAAAGTGGGCATTGATCAGGCCGAAGAATTGGGTGCTCTAGGCTGTGCACTGCTTTCCGGAGCAGACCCGGGTAGTGAAAAACGCGAAGACGGACTTAATTTGTTGATCGATTCTTTAAACCAATTGTGCGACTATGCCAGTAGCAAAGGCATGGATATTGTTTTGGAGACTTTTGATCGTTTGCCATTCGGCAAAAACTGTCTGGTTGGCCCCAATGCCCTGGCTGTTGAAGTGTCTCAACGGGTGCGTCGCCAATATCCGAACTTTGGCCTGATGCTCGATCTCTCTCATTTTCCCTTACAGGGAGAAGGCACGGCCTATTCACTTTCTATTGCCCGCGATCACATTGTACATATGCATGTGGGCAACTGTGTGATGAAAAATCCCAAACATCCAGCCTACGGTGACAATCATCCGCGTTTTGGTTGTCAAGATGGGGAAAACGATGTGCCAGAAGTGGT
This sequence comes from Candidatus Latescibacterota bacterium, assembly GCA_964200925.1. Classification (GTDB taxonomy): domain Bacteria; phylum Latescibacterota; class UBA2968; order UBA2968; family UBA2968; genus CAXNEV01. Next base: position 472 of record CAXNEV010000265.1, read on the forward strand.
TGTATTTTTAAAAGAATTGCTCAATATTGGCTATCTCGACCCCGAAAAACGCCCCATTCTCAGCTTTGAAGTCTCTCCGATGCCGGGCGAATCATCAGAAATCATTATCGCCAATGCCAAACGGGTTCTCAACGAGGCCTGGGCGCAAGTTTAACTGCGAAAAAATACCCCACGAGCCGGAGTTTCCCCATTGGAAATTCCGGCTATTTTATTGCAGAAATTCCCGCCATTTATATGCTTTTTGCTTCAGAAAAAACACAATCAGCCGATACCTTTTTTAAAGAAGCCTTAGTTTAAAATAACAATCCCGTTTAAGCAGGAAGTGTCAATGCACCGCATTCTCTCTCTGATCTTCCTGGTCGGTATGCTGGGTTGTGGCAGCCAAATGCCCCAATTGGCCCCTCACGCCTTGGGCGAACCTGTGCTGTCTCACCCCATAACACTGCCAACACCTGATCCCGCGCGTTATGAAACCGCCGCATGGTCACAATTTCAACGCCGTGATTATGTACGTGCTTTGCGCCTGGCTTATCGCGCTGTTGATATCGCTCCAACAGACCCAAGTCCTGTGTTTTTGGCTGCCATGATTTACGACCGGGGCTTTGATCGCCCAGATCTTGCCCTGGTTGAATACGAACGCATGTTCAATTTATTCAACGATTATCCCATCCTGACTCCGCTGCGCCCCAGATTATTTTACCTTTATCGAGTAGCGCAACAACGAATGGTTCTGTCGGCACTTAAATCCTCTCAATCCGTTCCAATGACCGACAAATCCTTTGCCATCTTCCCATTTAACACCTATCCAAACAACCACATGAACACAGCCATATCGCTGGGATTGGCTGACCTGCTGTTGTTCGACTTGGTCTCTGCTCGAGATTCCAAAGGCATGCCACCGCTTCAACTCCACCTGTTACACTTGACTTTTAAACAGACATTTCCAGATAAATCAGCCTCAGATTTTGCCAAATGGGTTGGTGCAGACCACACCCTGACAGGCGACATGGTTCAAACAAAAGACCATCGCGTGCGCCTTACAGCCAAATTGCTCGATGCTTCTGGATCACTGGTACACACCTTTTCACCTGTGGAAAGCTCTCTGAACGATCTGACCGAATTTCGCCAAACAGTATTCGACACACTGTCTCAAATACTCAATACCTTGCCCACAGAACCTCAAAAACTCATTGCAACACCCCTATCCATCCTTTTGCATGGACAAGCTTTAGAAGCTTATCTGTCCGATGACATCCTGACAGCCACAACGGTGGAACAAGGAGCTCTGTTTTTAGATGCTTCATCACCTCTGATCCAGCACTGGTATCACTGGATGTTAACAGATTATGCAGGTTCCCTAACAGATGCTAATTTAACAACGATTTATCAAAAACTTTCCGTCCAACCCAATCCCAAATCAGCTTCGCAACGACGCCTTTTAGCCACCCACCAATCCCTATTGCCCGCAACAGGCATTGAGGGTGAAGAACCTTTAAATCCCTATAAACCACCACAACCGGAGAACACCCCGTGAAAGTCATCCTCTCCTTTTGTGTTCTCATCACTTTATGCCTGAACAATTTGGTATCGGCAAATCCGGCTCAAACTCATTTGAGCAGTTTTGTACACCAGATGACACTCCAGCGCGACAGCATCAAAACGCGCGTTAATCAGTGGGTATCTCCTGTGCAAATTACTCTGCCAATCGCCGGTGGTTATATCGACTTGCAGTCGGCAATCATGGGTGTTGAACAAACCGGTCTTGTCAATCAATCAATATGGGGAGCATTGGATACCCAAATCAACGGCCAATGGTCTTTAGGACACCGTGCGTTGATTAGCCTGCACGCGTCTTTACCCACTGGAAAATCATTAGACAAAAACGGTGTTGGGCTGCTACAGGTATTGTTGCGCAATGACCTCAACTTTCCAGTCAAAACCTTTGGACAGGGGCTCAATGCAGGAGGGGCGCTCAGTGTGGTGCACCATCAAGGCCATTGGAGTTTAAGCATGGGGGGAGGATATGCCTATAAAGGCAAATACAACCCCGTTGACAGCGTGGCCAATTACAAACCTGGAGATGAAATTTCGGGGTCTTTAGGCTTTGATTATACGTATAAAAAGTGGGTTTATCGCGTCACGACAACAGGCACTTTTTATCTCACCGACCGACACAATGGACTGGTGGTTTTTCGAAATGGCAAACAACTCTTATTGCAGGGCAGTATGTTGTACACAGGGCGGCGTTTTCGCTTAAAAGCGGAGGTTACTGAAATAATACGGATGAAAAACAAAGATTTGTTGTCGAATGACCAGTTTCTGTACGAACTCCGCGACAGCAATGGCAACGATTTTCGCGCCCATATTGAAACCAGTTGGACCCCCACCTCATTTGTCACCTTTTTTGGTACGGGTTATTTTAAACACCTCACCGCCAATGCTCATGTACCTACAAGTCCGATTTATCAGGGTAATGCTCATCTTTTTGAGGGCGGTGGTGGCCTGGCCTTATCATTTGGAAAGGCTGTTCATCTTACCCTCCACGGCACACGACTGACGGGAAAAGCAGAAGATGCCACATTGATCCTGTCGGCCTTCAATCTTCGAGGTGCCCTGTCCATCGTTTTTTAACCCGGTCAATATATTTTTTTCTTTGCGTAAAAAAACAACAAACTATGTCAAGGCATAATCTTCTTTTATCAATCATAATTGCTGTTTTTATGGTCCCCCATCAGCCGCAACTGACGAGGCGTAGCTCGTTTGAGAATATCAGGATCAAATTGAAACCGATTCAAATAAGGCGGAAATTTTTGCGTAATCATCCGCTTGGCATAATGCACTGGCAACAAATATGGATCGTGACCCTTTGAGATTTGGGGTTTTACAATCCCCCTCTTCCCTTAAGAAATGACGATCCATTAAGTTAATACGGCCACACAGACAATCCCTCACTTACTGTACCAATAAATGTGTCTGCATGTTCCTTCGTCATCGGCAAAGACGTACACCCACCCTGCCGTGCGACAATGCCATGATTTAATAAATAAAAATGTATCCAACGGTGTTTCTTTTTGTCATCTTGTGCCGCTTGTCTATAATTGCGTGGCGGTGTATCCAAAAAATAGATGCGGAAAAGCGATCCCGCCACAACCACCGTCGCCGTCACACCAGTATTGCGAAACACACCTTCAAGACCGTTGGCAATATGTTGTGTCAATGAATTCACATGTGCATAAGACTCCGTTGTCATCGTTTGCAACGTTGTCAAACCCGCCACCGCCACCAATGGGTTGCCATTATAAGTACCCGACTGTGGAATTGCAGCCCCCCCTGTTGTTGGATCGAACAACGCCATCACATCTGCACGCCCACCAAAAGCCCCAGCCGGTGTCCCCCCAGCAATCACTTTCGCCAAACACGTCAAATCTGGTGTGATGCCATACGCTTGCTGCGCCCCACCCGACGTTATTCGAAAACTCACAATCTCATCAAAAATCAACAAAATCCCATGCCGCTCCGTTAGGTCCCGAAGCCCATCTAAAAATTCCCCATCAGGCAAAACCAAGCCCGCCGCCGTCGAAAGCGGATCAATAATCACTGCCGCCAATTCATGTTTGTGCAAATTAATCAAACGTTCACAGGCTTCAAGATGGTTAAACGGCAACACAACCACCCCTTCTGCCGTGTGGGGCGCCAAACCCGCAGATGAAAGCACCGAATGAGGGAATTCTTCTGCACCCAAAGCATCTGTAACTGGCGGCACATAACTGATCATTGCAGGATCATCAATGCCGTGATAAGCCCCCTCAAATTTGGCAATTTTACCTCGCCCCGTAAATGCACGTGCCGCACGCAACGCATTCATCACCGCTTCAGTGCCCGAGCTACAAAAACGAACCCGTTCCATAGATGGCACCCGTTCTTGCAACAACTCCGCCCATTCTATTTCAAGCGCAGTCGGGCCAAAAAATGCCGTTCCTTGCAAAATGCGCTCACGCAAAGCCTGGGCCACTATAGGATGTGTGTGCCCTAAAATCAATGCCGTTGCATTGTTCACAAAATCCAACCGCGTATTGCCATCCACATCGGTCACAGACACACCCGCTCCCCGATCGGTATAAATGGGAAAAGGATCTACATAAACACCTGTGCGTGTGTTCCCACCTGGCAACGAGTTTTGCGCCCGTCGAAAAAGTTGCTGCGAATTGCCATTCTGGTCTCGATATTCTGCAACCAACTGATCAAGTGTAAGCGGCATAAAAAAAGCTCCTGTGACAGGATAGGAACTTTGTGATTTAAACGATTGGAGGTTCGGGTTTTAATTTTTAAATCATCTATGCAGTGGTAAAATATGGTTGCCTCGAAGCACCGGTTTTTGGTAGGTTGTTGTCGTCATGTGACTTCTATGGCATTCATCGAGCAATATTCACTGCTTCTTTGTGTGCCCAATATTCCAAATCACATCAGCCGGGGCTGTTTTATTTTTTCAATCAACTGTCAACTCGGAAGATACTTGGAAGACATTTCATTCCGAGTTCGTTTTAATTCATTGACGGCGGTGGTTCTTTAGGCAAAAGCGATGCGCGAATCATCAATCCAAATATGCGGGCAAACACCACCATCATTAAAAACCAGAAATTGGAAGCCAGCACCACCCCCGCATAGGGAATCAAGCTCAAAACCAGATTGCCCAGCAAAGAAAGGCCAAACAACCCAAAACACGTTTGAATATATTCTCCTCGCACAATGCGTTTTATATCGCGCCAGACAGGCCCCGGTTCAAAAGCCGCCCAAACCCGCCCCTCAGCTGCAAACCGCATAAAAACAATGGGAAAAAATCCATAAAAAAATACGAGCGTCAGCAACAACACAAAGGACAATACACCTATGTCTTCTGTTGACTGGGTATCAGGTGTAATTCCCAGAATAGAAATAAGGGCCGAAAGCCCGACTACAGTTGCAAAAAAATATCCCAAAACAATCAAAAACAACCATAGCCCGGCCTGGCTATACACCCGCCAATCTTTCCAACCCGGCAGTTCAAGAGTTTCTGTTCCATTAAGGCCATCGACAAAAATGCGATAGAGATATCCCCACGAAATCAGAAAAAAACCAAGCGTTACCACCAACAACCCCAGCCCAACGGGAAGAGAAAGTTGCCCTGTCAGATAAAGCCCCAACACCAGCGTGGGCATTAAATTCAAACCGCCCCCCGGCAAGATCTTTCGCCACCAATTTGGCATCTTTATAATGGCGCGCAAATGGTGAATGAGCAGCACACCAAACATAAATTATGAACCCGCCCTGCCGTCCAGAGCCT
>CAXNEV010000266.1:0-5779 GCA_964200925.1 Candidatus Latescibacterota bacterium
CACCTGCACAGAACACTTTATCAGTGTTACCCAACAGAATGCAAATCCCAATATTGAGCCAATTTTTGCGCTTTTCAAACACATCGTATCCCATCCTCAAATCACCAATGAACTCTACCGTCGGGCCATTCAAACGTCGGAAGCAGACGACGACTGGAGTTTTGTTCCCCTTTTGGTGCTCCATTCCATCAAGGTGGCCATCTATGCCCTCAAATTGGGTGAAGGGTTCAACTATACCCAGGATCAGCTCATCGAACTGGGGGTTGCGGCACTGCTGCACGATTTGGGTATGCTCACAATGCCCGCAGACGCCTTTTCCAAAGCCAATCTCACCAAACAAGAGCGGGCATTGCTTCATCAACACCCCCAGCAAACTCAGAATATGCTCAAATCATTGGGTTTGGGATACGAATGGCTGGCCAATGTGGTCTATCAAGAACACGAACGCGAAGATGGATCGGGGTATCCACAAAAACTGCCTGGTGATCAAATTCATCCCTATGCCAAACTAATTGGACTGGCAGATACCTATGCGGGCCTCACCCGTGCCCGTCCCGACCGACCGGGCCTGTTGCCTTTTGAAGCCGTAAAAGAAATCACCCACAATCAAAAAAGCAGGTTTAACGGCGCTCTGTTGCGCGTATTGCTCAACAAATTGTCCACATTTCCAATCGGCAGCATGGTCAGGCTCAACTCTGGCACCGTGGGCAAAGTCATTGATACCGACGAGGCCTATCCCTTGCGCCCCTCCATTCAAATCGTAACCAATCCGCAAGGCATATCCGTTCAGGACAAGCGAATCATTCACTTGCGAGAACATCCTGTGCTCTACATCACAGATGTGGTTTATCAAAAAAACCGATCTTTGCCACAACATGTTTTCAGAGAAAACCAAACCTCCCACCTTCAAAAAAAAATGGTTCCCAACACGCACTATGAAAGTTCAAAAACTCACCGTTCGCCAGGCCTACGAACTGCTGAAAAAAAATGAACTGCAACGCCTGGGTTTAGACATCCGTTTTGCCGAGATTCACCATGCACCTGGTGGAGGTGAGATGATTACCTATAATTCGCACCTGACCACCAAGGCCTTGCAGTTTATTGCTCGGCGCAAACGCAGTCTGGAAGCACCCATCACGGTGGTCGTTTATGAAACAACCGATGACCCCAAATTAAAAGAACGCCGCGAAATAATGCCCATCCCGGCCGAAATTCAGGCCGATGAAACCTTGCAAAATCAACGCGCCCAGACGATGTCACGCCGTGTTGTCACAACCGCCAAACGCGTGGCCAAACGAGCCGAAAATGTACATGCCGCACTATCCAGCCCCCAATTAAAAAGCGGCGATTTCAACCGTCCCGAAGTCAAACAGGCCCTGTCCATATTCGGTGTCGCACTCAAGCGATTTCGAAAAAATACCGAAAATGCCATCCGCGAATATATCGAAAATGGCAATACCCTGATCATGGATTTGATCACACAATACGATATCGACATTGTCAGCCTCAAACACGCCCTCAAAGTGGCCTGTTTTGCCACCGAACTGACCGCCATGATGGGCGAAAATGATTATTTTGGCTCTATCACGGCTGAAAATCTTTTTCAACAATTGGGTGAACCGTGCCCGCAAAATCTGTCCGATACTTTGTTAAAAGAAAAGAAACAAGCCCTCTTTGAAAAAGAATTGGTCGAAATTTTTCTGGGCGGTTTTATGCACGATGCCGGACTGTGGCAGGTGGGTCTTCAAGATGGACATGAAATTCGCGGGGCCATGGTTGTTGCACACACACCGCAAATTGAAACCGTATCCGAATCGCTTGTCGATATGGTTTTGTTTCATTCTGATTTTCGCGAAATGGCGGCCAACGAGGGTGTTTTGCGCGTTTTTGCCCTGTCAAATGAAGGGGATGTGGTGGCTTTTCAGCGGGATTATTTTCACAAAACCAGTGACATTGCAATCCCCGAAAATCTCAAAAAGAAAAATTTCATTTATAAAATTTTTTCCGATATCGATCTGCGCAAACTTCTGCCGATTTCCATTGCAGAAGTTTTCATCACCCAAACCCAGGCTCGAAAACCCGTGCCGCACCATGCAGTGGTCACCGATTTGGCATCTTATAACGAGGGCGGGCACTACCAAAAATTCATTGTTGCCCTTTGCAACATGCAAACCGACGTCATTGCCCCTGCCCGTGCGATGGTCACACTTGACGGTCACATCAGCATGCATCGAGGCGATCAACCGCGCTGGCTCAATGTCAACGGATGTTCAGCCGTTAGTGTGGGTCACGACGACAGCCGACATGCCCCACACCTGATCACCATCTTCTCGCGTGAAGCAGATGGCAGCCAAAAAATTTTGCAATACCTATCACCTGGCGATCAACGTCTGTGGGATCGCACCGATGTCGACTGCCGAATGTATGTGCCAGGAGGGCGGTTTCGTTCCCTGTCTTACAAAGTTGTTGCCATCTTGCGCAAAGACATCTATGACAAACATTTTAAAGCCTATGAAGACGGGGTGCAACAGCGCATTCAGGCCGCTTTAATATTTTAACCGATTGTGATGGTGTTTTTTAAAAAACCATACCCAAATAAAAGAGGCGTGTTTCACATTGGTGAAACACGCCTCTTTTATGAAATCCTCGCTAATTTACTTCTGCAATCACCGCCAGTTCCACCGCCGCACCGAGCGGCAATTCTTTCACGCCAATGGCCAATCGCGCATGACTGCCCCTTTCACCCAATACCGCAGCAAACAAATCCGATGCCCCATTAATAACCTTGGGCTGATCTGTAAACCCATCTTCCGAGCAGACAAATCCCTCCACACGCACCAGTTGCCCAATTGCATCCAACGATCCCAATTCGGCTTTTAAAATGCTCAACACATTCAACGCACAAAGTTTTGCCGCTTCATACCCGCTTTCCCAGGTCAGATCAATGCCACCCACACGTCCCTGATATTGCAAATTGCCACTCACCATGGGCAATTGTCCCGCCACAAAAATCAAATTGCCCGTGCGTTTTGCCCGCACATAAGCCCCTGCAGGAGTTGGAGGACTTGGCAACACAAGACCCAATTCTTTTAATTTATCTTCAGCCGACATATCCCCATCCTTAATCAGTGCAAAGTGCGTGTCTATTGCTGGCTTCAACAGTCAAATAACGGTATAATTTCCTTCCCAAACGGCAATCAAACCACCCTCAGCCTATCTCTCTCGAAAAACCCATTACCTACTCCGCACTCCGCGCTGTTTTTTATATCGTCAACGGCCCCATCAACTTTGCAATCTCTGTTTTCACCCGCAACACCACCTCGACCAGCGGCACATCCACGCGGTCGCTCTCATGCCGCAATTTCATCTCCACCTGCCCATTGGCCAACCCGCGTGCCCCCACCGTTATCCGAATCGGAATGCCAATCAAATCGGCATCGTTAAACTTCACGCCAGGCCGTTCGTCGCGGTCGTCCAGCAACACATCTATGCCTTCGGCTTTTAATTCGACATACAATTTTTCAGATGTTTCCAATTCGCCCTGCGGTTGTTTGCCGGTTAATACAACAATTTCCACATGAAAAGGCGCCACCGATATCGGCCAAACAATGCCGTTATCATCGTGGTGCGCTTCAATAATACAGGCCAGCAACCGCCCCACGCCAATTCCGTAACACCCCATAACCATCGGAAGTGTTTTGCCATTTTCATCCAAAACCGTCGCGCCCATACTATCGCTGTATTTTGTACCCAGTTTAAAAATATTGCCCACTTCAATGCCGCGCACACTTTTTAAAGCCGTTCCACATTCTGGACACGGCATCCCTTCCGACACCGCCACCAGATCGGCCACCACATCGGCCTTAAAGTCGCGCCCCACATTCACATTTAAACAGTGATACCCTTCTTTGTTGGCACCCGAAACAAAATTTGCACCCTTTGTTATGGCCTCATCCACCACCACCTGTGCCCCTTTTACACCCATAGGCGACGCATAACCCGGCACTGCGCCAATTGCCCGAATTTCCTCTTCTGTTGCGGGCCGCAAATCCTGCGCCTTCACCGCATTGGCCAATTTTGTTTCATTCAATTCGTGATCGCCGCGAACCACAGCAAAAATCAATTGGTCTTTCCCATCAATCGCCCCCACAAAAAATACCGCCTTGGCCGTCTGGCTTTCTGGCACATTCAAAAATGTTGCCACCTCAGCAATGGTTTTGCAATTGGGCGTTGCCACTTCCTCTATCGGCTTTTGTGCTTGCACCTGCACATCATCACGTCGATGGTTGGCCACCTGTCGGTTGGCGCGATACCCACATTCACCACACAAAAGCAGCGTATCTTCACCTGCCGCATTCAAATACATAAACTCGTGTGCTTCTGTGCCGCCCATCATGCCCGTGTCGCTTTTCACAGCTACCACCGACTCGTCCAATCCCGCGCGTTTAAAAATGCGTTCGTAGGCTTCATACATGCGCGGGTAATAATCATCCAAACCTGCCTGATTCAAATGAAAACTATACCCGTCTTTCATCGTAAATTCGCGCACCCGAATCAACCCTCCGCGACTGCGCGGTTCATCGCGAAACTTGGTCTGAATCTGAAACACACTTAAAGGCAATTGCCGATAACTGTGCACCAGATGTCGCGCCAGATCTGTCACGGCCTCTTCATGCGTCATGGCCAAACACATATCCCGGTCGGCCCGGTCTTTCATCCGCAACATTTCCGACCCCACAGCATACCACCGGCCAGTCTCTTTCCAGATTTCGGCCGGTTGCACCACCGGCATCGACAACTCATAACAATCGGCCCGCTCCATTTCCTCGCGCAAAATCTGTTCAATTTTGTGCTTCACTTTCACGCCTATTGGCAAAAAACTGAAAATGCCCGCCGCCAAAGGCCGAATGATTCCCGCCCGCAGGGCCAATTGATGACTCACCGCTTCGGCCTCCGAAGTCACCTCGCGCAATGTTTGTGTAAACAACAAAGAATACCGCATGCAATCCTCACATGTAAAATTTAAATCGCTTCTTGTGCTGCCAGAGCAGCCCGCCAAATCACCCGATCTCCAATATAATATCCAGAAGCTCTCATTTCATACAATATTGGAAGCACTTGCTGAACAAACCCTCTTCTTTTTGCCTGAACGAGAAATCCTGCGGAACCTATCATATCCAATGATAGAGATTCTGCGACTCTTCGGGCTTTATGATCATCAAGCAAAAGCCGAACATTCGAAAATTGGGTTGCCAGCGCAATGGCTTCCGTTTCTCCCTGCCCAAGAACAGCAAAATGCAACACTGACGATGCAGAAACCTCTAATTTCTCCAACCAGAGTGCTCGATCTAAAAAATTGTGACCAGAAGAACCGCGTCTTCCGGCCAGAATTTCGTCAATAACCGCCAATGGTGCAGCAACACGAGAATACAGTTTTGGCAACAACGCAAGATGCTCAACACCGGCCAATGCAATTAAAGGACCGCTATCGGCAATCAGAAACACATCACTCATGCTTAAACTCGGCGTCCAATTGATCCTCATCTAAATCAACAACGGGCACATTTAATTGACTCGCCTGTGCAAGAAAATCCAGTTTATTCATACCCGATAACTCTGCAGCTTTTCCGACCGATATACGACGCAATTCAAAATATTTCAATGCCAGCAAAAACCGCGCTTCTTTCTCTAATTCTTCCTGGTTTTGTCCTGAAAGAAGAAGGCTATCATCATAATGTATTGTGAGCGTCTTCATAAATTTTCTCAAAAAAAAATCATG
>CAXNEV010000267.1:0-5762 GCA_964200925.1 Candidatus Latescibacterota bacterium
GAATTACTGGTCGAAGGATTTAAATGAAAAGGGGCGCCACGGGATTTTGTTGGACGCGCTGGAGGCGATTCGAAATATCGCTCAAGATCTGGGCTTGCGATTTACTGGCGCAACACTCCGCGATGTTCGTGAGGCTTTTTTAGAGGCACAAACACAAGTTCGCAGCGTATAGAGGAGGGTGTTATGGCAAAAACAGTGCGTGTGGAAAAACCGAAAATTCGGCACATGGCGAGTTTGTGGTCGTTAACCGGATATGGGGATAAAAAGGGAGAGTGGACGGTTGATCAGAAATTGACACAAATCAAAAAAGCGGGATTTGACGGATTTTTGGGCCGTGTTCCAGTGGTAACACCCGAACTTGTGGCCAAACACGGGTTGTTGTTTGCGGCAACAACGGATATGGGGGCCGCCAAAGATGTGAAACCCAAATTGCAGGCAATTAAAACGGCGGGCGCACGGTGTGTGAATGTGCAAATGTTCGATCACGATACGCCCACGGGGCCAGCAGTAACACTTGCGCGACGGGTGATGCATGTGGCGGCAGAATTGGAGATGGATGTGGCCATTGAAATTCATCGGGATACCTGCACAGAAACACCTGAAAAAGCCTATGCCCTGGCAAAAGGTTATGAAAAGGCAGAAAAAAAGCCATTGAAAATGACCTTTGATTTTTCACACCCGGCTGTGGTGAAACATCTGGCCCCATCGAATTACTGGTCGCGGTTGGCCGAACGCGTGGATTTAATTCAACTGGCCCAGCAATTTCACTTTCGCCCCTTTAATGGACACCATGCGCAAATTCCAGCGCAAAATGGAAAAGGGGGGTTGACCCCAGAATTTCTCGATTGGTTGCCGTTTGCTGAAAAGGTGATTGAAACATGGCTGGCGGCGGCAACACCGGGTAGGGAGATGTTTGTATGCCCGGAACAGGGGCCACCGGGGTATGCATTGTCGGTATTTGCAGATCGGTGGAAAGATGTGCAGATTATTCGGGATGAAGTGGACAAATTGTGGAAGAAACATGTTCGAAAGTGGAAGGGATGATGGCAAAGGGGCCCCTGGAGATTGCCCAAGAGTGAATAAAGTCAAACAGGTGGGTTGCCCGAACATGTCCGTGTTTGTTGGATTTGATTGGAGAGGAAATGACAGAAAAAAAATATCGTGCGGTGATTGTGGGGTTAACCGGTATTGGCGCTGCAAGACCTGAAGAATCCAGTGATCCGGTTTATGGGGCCATGCCCAATTCACATGCCTCGGCCTATTATCGGCATCCACAAACAGATGTGGTGGCTGTGTGTGATTTGAAACAAGATATGCTCAACGGGTTTTGCAAAAAATGGGGAGATGTGTGGCCGGATGTTCGAACTTATATGAATTATCAGGAGATGTTTGACAAAGAAAAACCCGATATGATCAGCATTGTAACGCCCGATCATTTTCATGCTGCCGTGACGGTTGCCGCCTCAGAAAGCGGTGCCAGGGCCATTTTGTGTGAAAAACCCATTGCAACAACGCTTGAAGATGCCGACCGGATGATTGAAGCGGCAGAAAAAAACAACGTGTTATTGTCCATTGAACATTCCCGGCGTTGGCATCCCAGTTATCTCAAAACACGCAGAATCATTCAAAGTGGTGACATTGGACCGGTGCGCACCATTGTGTGTGAAATGTTTGGCCAACGGTCCATGATGTTTCGAAATGGTACGCATTTGCTGGATCTGGTTTGTTTTTTTGCCGGGGGAAATCCGGGCTGGGTGATGGCCGATCTGGAAGACGGGTTTGAGCATTTTACCGAATACAAGGGCGATGGTGGGCATAACCCCAAAACCGATCCGTATGCGTCCATGTATATAAAGTTTGACAATGGGGTGCGGAGTTTTGTGAATTTTTATAAAATTGATTTTCCGGGATTTAAACTTTCTATCACATGCGAAAAAGGGCGCATCGAAATATCCGATCAAAAGACAGAACTTATTACAACGGGACTGTCTCATGGATGGTCGCATTGTGACATTCCAACAGAGCCATTTATGTTGATACGCCAGGGCGGGGCAGTGGCCGAACTGGTACATGTGATGGAACACGGTGGTGAATTGATATCGCCACCCCGGGAAGCCCGCAAGACCCTGGAGACCATGCTTGGTGTGTTAAAGTCGCACCATTTGGGGAATGTGCGGGTGAATTTGGGCAAGTAGGGCAAAAGGAGCGACCCACCAGATCGCCCGAACTATGCAAAGCGGGTTAATCCAAAGCAACAATGAATCGGCAAAGTTGTTTGCCGCGATCTGACAGGTTGTTGTAAATAGAACGGGGCATCACGCCGTCGGGATTTGGGCGGCGAAACCACGGGGCATAATACCCCACGCTGGTCATAATGCGAACGTCCTGGGAGGTGTTGGCGGTGCCGCCGTGCCAGCATCGCACGTCGCGAAAAATAGCAGACCCGGCAGGGGCGCAGGCCACAGATTGTTTCATCCATTCGGGTTCTTGTTCGAGCGTGGGAATGGGATGTCGCGACCGATGGGTGCCTCGAATAAATCGCGTGGCGCCATTTTTAACGGAAAAATCGATCATGGGAAAGTTGACCACAATAAATGGCGTGGGCAAATCCATGAGGGTGACGCGCTTTTGCGGATCGTTTAAAAATTCTCCCATATCGCAGTGCAGGTGTTGTATTTTGGCTCCTGGCAACGAATAATCTCCGCCGCCTCCGCTGCACATAAACTGGTCGCTGTTCCAGATGGCCTGAATGATGGGCAACACCGTGGGCAGATCGATTAACATGGCCCATTCAGAGTGGTGAATTTGAGAACCAAAGGAATATCGGGCATATCCCCGATTGGCCTTTTCAAGGGCAATGGCTTCGGTTTGTTCTTTGACCACACGGAGTGCCCCTTTACGGGCCATGTGCAATTGTTCGGGTGAGAGTGTGTCTTTGACCGCAACAAAACCGTCCCTGTGAAAAAGGTAAGCGGCTTGTTCAACTTCATTTGGGGAAACCAGTTCGAGTTCGAGCATGACGATCTCCAGGGTACGGGTTACTTTCCATTCCCGAAAAAAGGAACGGGTAGATGACAGGTTATTGGGGCATCAGGGATTGATCTGAGTGATGGCTTTGGTCTGATATGTGAAACCTTACAATTGGGAGAGAACCATGGCAGATACAAAGGTGCTTGAAGATGAATATGGTGAAGGATCTTACGACCCGGGTTTGTATGTGCCCACGCGCATTGTGGATTATGTCAATGGGTTTGATGGTGTGACAGATGTGCATATTGCGCAATTTCACGAACAGGGATTTTTGGCCATTCAACATGCCTATTCTGCCCAGCAAGTGGCCGATGCTATGGCGGCTGTGGCCGATTTGATTGCCGGGCGCAATGCCGAATTTAATGGCGTCCAATTTGAAAAAGGGATTCAGGATCAAATGGCCCATGCCGAGGGCAATCAAAAAGAAGTGCTGGTGCGCAAGTTGACCAAGTTTGTGGGGTTTGATTCCCGGTTGGATGTTTTTGGTGACCATGCGGCTTTGCTGGATATTCTGGCAAAGATTATGGGAGAACCGCCCCGTTTGTTTGCCAATCAGGCGATGTTGAAACCTCCCGGCATTGGTCGGGAAAAACCTTGGCATCAGGACCACGCCTATTTTAATCTGCCGCTGGATACATGCATTGTGAGCGCCTGGGTGGCACTGGATGAGGCCACGCTGGAAAATGGGTGTATGCGCGTGATCCCAGGGAGCCACCTGGATGGCCCCGTTGTGCATTTTAAACGGCGCGATTGGCAGATTTGCGATGTGGATGTGATTCGCAATCGCATTGAGGCTGTGCCTTTAAAACCGGGCGGTGTGTTGTTGTGGCATGGCCGATTGCATCACGGCACACCCTCTAATCGGTCAGACAAACGCCGTCGGGCATTGCAGTTGCACTATGTGCCAGCAAGTGTTGATTTGATTTCTGCCGAAGATCGCATGGCTGTGTTTGGCAGTGAAGGAAAAAATGTGACGTGTTAATGGCGAATGGGCGAATAGACGAATAGACGAATAGACAAATGGGCGATTTGTTGATTCGCTGGTTCGCAAATTCGTGACTGTTTTATATTTTCATCGCATCTGTTTTTGGGCGAATGGCCTGGGTGCCGGCAAGTGCAATGCGCATGGCATTCAGGCCATCTTGATGGGTGACACTGAATGGGGCGTTGTTTAAACACTGATCGAGAAAATAGGACAGTTCGTTTTTGTAGGCTTCGCCAAAACGTTTGATGAAAACGGGCACATCATTGCCATAATCGCGCAGCGAGAAGGTTTCTCGCGCAATGACGCCTTGAGGACTGAAGGCTTCGATCTCGACACGCAGAGGATTCTCCTGGAAATTGCCAATATGAATGACGCCTTTATCACCAAAAACCCAGGTTTCATTGCGATATCCGGCCACATGGTTACGGCTGACCTGCACCTGGCCCAGAAGTTTTCCGGGGAACCACATTTGCAAAAAGGCGTCGTCATAGTCTTCTGTCACGGGACTGATGAAGGTGTTGTGTAGTTGTGACCCGAAAGCCGAGACGTATTCGGGAAATGGACCACCAAGCAACCAGAGGATTTCGTCGCAGTTGTGGACGGACATATCGGTGAGAATGCCGGGGCTGTTATAACCGGATGGCGGGGGCAATGGGTCTTCGAGAATGGAGACAATTTTAAAAATATTGCCAATGGCTTTTTGTGCGAGCAAACTTTTGGCTTTGACTAAGGGGGCGTCGAAGCGGCGCATGAAGGCCTGCATTAACGCCTGTTTGCGAGTAGAATTGGCGTTGAGATAATCGACAAACGTTTGGGCAGATTCGAGCGTTCCGGTCAGGGGTTTTTCGAGCAATACACGACAGTCGGCATCGATTAAGGCACGGGCATCGGGTTCGTGATCGTCGGTTCGCGAGGCAATAAATGCGGCATCGACCAATTTGGCTGCGGCCAATTCTTGGGCTGAAGCAAAGGCGTGAATTTTGGTTTTTTGCTCAGCCTGGAGTTGTTTGGCCACACGCTGGGCAGTATCGCTATACGTATCGACGACGGCAACAAGGTCACATTTGCCTGTTTCGCGCGCGAGTTCTTGCACATGACGGGCGTGAAAAACGCCGATGCGGCCCACACCGATGAGGGCCATTTTGATGGGTTTTTGCATTGTTATATCCTTTGGAAATTATCGAGACGGAAATGGTTATACATTTGGGGAAATGAATAGCAGTGACGCTTTTTAGTCAATGAAAATGTGAGGAGTTAAGAAATGAAAAAGGCCGCGATTTTGGGGGAACGACAGGGTGGGGTGGTGGAAGCGCCCGATCCCAAACCAGTTGGAAATTGGGTGGTGGTGAAAGTTCATACCGCGCCGATGTGCACGGAGTACAAGAATTTTTTGAGCGGCAAACCCAATGCTTTTTTAGGGCACGAAGCCGCGGGCGAAGTGGTCGATGTGGCACAACCCAGTCGCGTAAAACCGGGAGATCGGGTGGTGGTGATGCCGCAATATCCGTGCGGGGTGTGCAATTTGTGTGTGCGTGGGGAATATATTCATTGCCAGCATCTGGTAAATGTTGAAGCGTTTACCGGGTCTCCTGAAGGGCGGACATTGTCCCTATATTAGTTGAAATAGTCGAGGCTCCCATGTAAATTGGATGCAGAAGTATCAACCAAAACACTCTGTATCCTCATCCAAAGGAGCCCGTGATGAAAAAAGTATTGCCGAACCCCTCGGAAGTCAAGTCCATAGATA
>CAXNEV010000268.1:0-5761 GCA_964200925.1 Candidatus Latescibacterota bacterium
AACAAAAAACTGGCTTTGAGCGCCACTTAAAGACTGGCTCACGGCACTGACGATGGTTTCAACTTGCATGGTGACTTCTGCCCCGTCTTCGCTCAAACGAGGGCGCAAATTGAGCACAATGCCCACTGGAAAATAATCAACTGATGAAATAATACCCGCATTGGTCGAAGTGGATTTCACCACGGGAACCTGTTGCCCAACCTGAATGCGGGCCTGGCGTCCGTCGAGGACCAGCACGGAGGGGCTGGATAAAATTTCGGCATCGCCGTTTTCAATCAGGGCGCTGATGCTGCTTCTAAAATAGAGAATATCACTTAAGCCGTTGCGATTAAATGTGAACGTGAAGGGCAAATTGACTCCGGTGGTACTTTTTTCAAAAGAAACATCGTAATCGTTGTCGGCGGCCCGTAGGTTTAAGCCCAGTTCCTGTATTTTATTGGTATTGACTTCAATAACCAGGGCTTCAATCACAATTTGTCGGGCGGGGCGGTCAATTTTGTTGCGCAGCAAAGACATCAATTGTTCCATCGGTTCGCCGTCATTTTTATTGTAGACAATCAGCAGACGCTGCTGAGGTTCTCCCGACGTAGAATGGTGCAAAAAAGTGCCGCCAATATCGGGCACTGCGGAATAATGGCTGCTTTGTTGATTGAATTGTTGAACCGGAGAGGGTTCCATCAAGCTGGTTTTGGCTGCATCGATGAGTTTGATGACGACGGGCATGTGCCATTGGCCGTGCTGATAGGGTGTGAACACGCGGTCGTAATTGGTTTCACCGGCTGCCTGTGTGTATTCAACGGTGGTATAACCCAGCGATTTGAGCAGGGCCAAAGCCCGGTCGCTTTGCATATAACTGAGTTTATAGGTTTCATAACCCAGATTGCCCGGTCCGGGAGCGTTTCGCTCGGTTTGAATATTCTGTATCAGCGTTTGAATGCTGGATTGGATATAGGGAAGGTCGGGATTTGGAATCCAATTGCCGTTGCTGTATCGCTCTTGACCGTACAGGTGCAGTTCATAACCCCCTTCGGGATAAGGCAAAATGCCCAGTTCTAGGCTGCGCACCACACCGTTTGAATATACGCGCTGGAAATGGCGTTGAGAGAGGAGACCCGCAATTTGCGAAATGCGCGCTTCGTTCTCCTGGGGGATATGGCTGTTGTATTCCAGGTAAAGAAGCACCTTGGCTGTTATGGTGTTTAAGAACTGATCGTTTTGATTTGAGGTGTTATAGGGAGATAAAAATGTGGCTGCAGGCGATATTTGCGCCCATCCCGACTGCGCGATTCCAAGAGTTGTTCCAAAACACAGAAACAACATTCTAAAAATTGGATACCGCAGGTTATTTTTTTTCATCGCTGTTCTTCTCAATGAGAGATTGCGGCAAACTCACCCGGCGCAGGCGTCGGGTGAGGGTTTGAATGATATTGAGTGCAACCTCAAAATGTTTGGACAAAATGAAATAAAAATCTTCCTGTTTGATGCGCAACAGCAAACTGTCTGTTTGTGCAGTGGCTGAGGCCGAACGGGGTTCTCCGTCCAGAATGCTCATTTCCCCAAAATAATCTTGAGATTTAAGACATGCAAGATCAGATTGGTCTTGGTGTATTCTGATTTCCCCTTCCACAATGACAAACATACTGTCGCCATGGTCTTCTTGATGGATAATTTCAGAGCCAGCAGGTACAACCACCTCTTCGGCAATGCTTGCAAGCTGGCTCAATTCGCTGGGAACCATGCTTGAAAAGAGCGGCACTTTTTTGAGAAAGAGAATTTTTTGGACAAGAATCATTAAAACGCCTCAATATCCGTTGCCATAACATTGGCCAATCGTCGAACAGCGGGATCCGGGTCATTTTCAAAAATGAGACGCTGATCGTGAAATTTTTCAGGTGAGGTTTGTTTGTGCATGGCAAACAAAGTTGTTTCTCTCACCACGGCATGAGCATGTTTTTGGCACATGGCCAAATCGGTTTCGGGTATGGGCCACTGGTTTTCTATAAACATCATCAACGCCCCGGAAATGATCCACGGAGATTCTTTGGTGGACAAATAAGGGGAAACATCAGCCGGTGTTGTACTGTATGGATGAACGGGGATGGTCTGGTTTTCATAAAAACCAATGACCGGAGATTTGATGGCTTTGGGAAGCACATTGTCGAGAATTTCTAAGGCATTGGCACGATTTTCAGGAATGTGTTGTAAGCCCATAAAAACAGGATCTAAATTGACACCGGGTATGGCTGTTTTGAGCAACTTTCCCATGTTTTTGATATGGCTGTGACAAACCTCTTGCAATGCATCAACCAGCAAAAAATGGCCCGGTGTATACACCAATTGCCGGCATTGATCCTGGCGGGTTTGCGCATGGTCAATTTCTATTCGGGCCCACTCAAATAAGGTGGGGATAAAGGGCTTGATAGAAGGCATTTTTTCAACCAAGTCACAATAGGATAGAAGGGCTTTTTGGCGCATCACAAAATGGTGTGTTTCGGCCATTTTTAACAGGGCAGGCAAAACGCGTGGGGTGCCTGTGGCGGCCAAAATCCCGGGAATAAACAATACCCCATCAAATGCATATTGGTTGTCTTGTGGTTCTGTATAGGGCAACAACTGGTCTAAAATCGATGGGCCATAGGCTATGAGTACTTCTGCAGACAAAGCGGCATTGGTTGGGTCGGCCAGCAAGGAAATGACAAGGGGAATCAGCCGAGGATCTTGCCGTTTTTTGCAGGTTTGCAGGGCCGCCTGGCGAACGCCGGGATTTTCATCTTTGAGCAGGGCCATGAGTGGGCGCAACAACACGGCATGCTGGATATTGTCTAAGGCATGGGCTGCGGCAATTCTGTTGGCAACATCAGGGGATTCGAGCATCATTTTGAGAATGCCCCCAGCCGTGATCAAGTGATCTAAATCGCCGCTATTAATCAACATGGATATGGCAATGGCTCGCACTTCTGGCGCATCATCATCAATGGCAGTCTCCAAATGCGACATGGCTCCTTGATTGTCAATGTTTGCTATGGCGCGCAGTGCGGAGGTTCGCACCATGGAATGTGCATGTTTTTGCAAAGCCAAAATGGCTGGCAGGTCGCTGGTGTCTCCATGATCTTTGAGATATTGGAGGATTTCTATTTTGACTTCCGGGTTGGGGCGCACAAGCAATTGTCGAAAATCGGGTCGCCAATCCACATTGGTGATATCTTTGGTCAGATCGAGCAAATACAAAACTTCTTCGTCGTCAGCTTCAAGGAGGGCCTCTTTGATATGGGACGACACAATTTTGTCTTGAATGACGCTGGTTTCTTCAGAAAGATCAAAACGTTTGGAACCTAAAGATTGGATCAGGGCCGTTACATAGGCTTTGTGATTGATTCGCGCAAACCACATCCAGACGCCAATGGCACCTAAAGCCCCCAGTGCGAGCATGGACAACGGTATTAAAGAGGCTATGCCGACCAGGCCAATCCCCGTTGCCGCGATTGCCACAGGTTTGCCAATGCCGTCAATAAAAGCCCGAGCTTGCCCACGAGAAGGGGTGGGAATGCCCAGATAAAGCATTTGAATGGCTGCCGAATCAATGGTAAACAGAAATATCTGGACGATTACTTTGGTGGCCACTATCCAGAAAAAAGAATCTGTTAGGCCTGTGGCTATAGATCCAATAAACAGGCCGATTGGCAAGAGCATGAGGCCCAGCAAAACCCCGCCCATTTGCAAAATGCGATGAACCAGAAACAGTTGAAGGGCAAGGGCCACAATACTGGAAAAAGCATAAAAATCCCCAAAAAAACCTGCCAATTGCTCCGCTGGGTAATGGAGCCTGGTCCCGGCCTTAAACTGATAATCAATCAGGGTTAAGGCCATATTGGCAGCAAACACCAGCCACGCAAGGCTGCGAATTTGATGGGATTTTAACAAAGAGCCATAAAGCCCAATTCTCGAAGGGGATTTTTTGCCCGTGGCAGAAGGGGCAAGTTGTAAACGCGAAGATTCGATGTGGGAAATGCGGATGACAATGGTTAAAAATGCAATAAAAAGCCCAACAACAATCCAAAGCAGGTTTTCTGCACCAAATTGAGCGGAAAAAGGCTTGATCATCAACCCGGCAAAAATGCACGCAAAAGTGCCTCCCGCCCCAATATAACCAAACAATCGTTTGGCTTCGCGAGGGTTGAACAATAAAGAGGCAAAATTCCAAAAAAGCATCATGGGAACATGGACAATCAGGTCGCCCATAAAATAAGCGGCAATGCGATAACCCTCCCAGGAAGACACCAATCCAAGCCTGAGCCCAATCAAACCGCAGATCAAACTGCCTATGCCTGCACATACCAAGCGAGTAATGGATACTTTGCCGGCAAAAAGCCCATATACAAATGCCACACTGCCCACCACAACGGCTGTACCCATATACATATAGGACAAACTGCTGAGGTTAAAACGCTCAAGAAACAACGCATCTCCAGCAGTGCGACCGATCAAGGCGGCGGATGAAACACACATAAAACCCATGCCAATCAGCACAAATTGTCTCAACTTGCCTGGAATTGGATTTTTGAAAGTCATAGGGTATGTATTAGGCATCGTATGACAGGGTTAAATTGCACTGATAAGAGGGCAAATAATATAGGGTATGGATTTGGCTGTGTCAATGATATAGAGAGGCTCCATTTATGGTATTGACATAAAAAAAACAAAGGCTTATCTTTCTATATAACAACGAGACAAACACCCCGAAATCCCCTTTTCTGGGTGTTGTTGTTATTCCCCGAAATCCTGTGGTAATTTTAATCCCCGTTGGTTTATTTCTTGTTGTCATCACGCTATTTGACCATCCAATTGTGCAGTGATCTTCCGATCTGGTTTTGAGGTCTCATCTACATGGTGAAGTCGTTCTGTATCTTTTTTTTATTGACCATGCTGTTTTTTATCAGTTTTCCAAAACGCGTTTATGGCCAGGCTTTGCCCGATCTTGCCTTATCGGCCAAACCTCTGGGCGCTTCGCAGGTCATTCGCAGCCAAAATGATACGGTTCGGATTGTGGTGCGCAATATGGGTGCTGCAGCCACGTCTGTTGCATTTGATGTGACCGTGTATTTAAGTGCCGATTCAACCGCGCAAATCCAGGAAAAAGTTGGTGATAGCGCCATATCTAATGCACTGATTGCCGGTGATTCGCTGGTTTTGAACGTTCCTGTTCGGGTGCCAGCGCTGTTTCCTTTGGGGGCCTATTTGTGGCTGGTTCAGGTTGATGCATTGGGTTTTGTAACAGAATCCGATGAAACCAATAATTTTCAGGTGGGCAACATCGTTCAGGTGGTTTTGCCGCCGCCCGATCTGGTTGTTACCGCCGCACCTTTGGGATTGGGCGAGGTGAATTTGACAGGCAGTTATACCGTTCAGGCCGATTTTCGAAATCAGGGGGTAGGTGCAACTCAGAATGCCTTTGCAGTGGCTGTATTTTTGAGCGCTGACAGTTTTCAAAACAGTGCCGATATCGAAGTGGGGCGTTGGTTGGTGAGTGATGTGATTGCGTCGGGTGTGAGCCGAACCCTGCAAATCCCTGTCACCATTCCGCAAAATCAACCGCTGGGTTTGTTTCGGTGGTTGGTTGTGCTCGATGTTGGAGGGAGTGTAAATGAATCGAACGAAAACAACAATTTGTCTGTGGGAAATGTGACCAGTGTGGTTGACAAACTGGCCGATCTGATTATTTTGGTGCCTCCGGCCGGCCCCAATGGGGTTTTTCGAAATGGTT
>CAXNEV010000269.1:0-5749 GCA_964200925.1 Candidatus Latescibacterota bacterium
GTAAACACTGGCGATTAAAACAAACAGCCCAGACAACAGGGCAATGCCAAAAGTGGTGCGATAGGACCAGCCAAAAATGGGGCTTAAAAAGAGCACAAAGCCCATGATGGCACAAACGAGTTCCGGGGCAAAAAGGATGGCGTTTTCCATTAAAATCTTCCTAAAAATGCCTCTGTGGTGCTGTTGATGAGATCGAGCATCACCCGCGGTATAAAACCGAAAAAGACCAGCACGGCAACCAGAATGGCGCGCGGCAAAATGTGAAGGCCCGAAAGATCAAGCGATTTGAGATTGTTCCAGCGCTCATTTGGCGGACCAAAAAAAGCGAGATTGAACACGCGCAAAATGTAAACAGCCGTGAGCACCAGCCCAACGATGATGACTGCGCCAACAATGGGATAGGTTTTCAGGGCCGCCAAAAAGACGAGCATCTCGGGCCAGAAACTGGCCAGCCCGGGCAGGCCCGCCCCACACAAACCCGCGACGATAAAAATGGATACGGCACGCGGCATTTGTGAGCCCAACCCGCCAAAATCGGCAATGGTTTTGGAATGGGCACGGTCGTAAATATAACCCACTGTGCTAAAAAAAAGGGCTGTCATAATGCCGTGGGCAAACATTTGAAAAACCGCGCCATTGAGCGCTTCAATGCCCGCCTGACCCAGCACGGCCAAATTCAGGCCCAGAAGGACGATGCCCATGTGTGAAACCGAAGAAAACCCGATGACAAATTTAAAATCGGACTGGCGAATGGCCACAAAGGCCCCATAAATAACGCCTGTTGCGGCAAGCGTGCAGAATGTGGGTGCCCAGTAAACAGCCCCTTCGGGCAGCAGGCGCATGCCCACGGTGAGAATGCCAAACGCGCCGAGTTTCATGAGCACACCGGCGTGTAACATCGACACAGCAGAAGGCGCTGCCACATGGCCGGTGGGCGACCAGCCGTGGAACGGAAACATACCGGCCAACACGCCAAATCCGGCATAGATAAAGGGATAGACAAAAATTTGAAATTCGGGATCAAATGCGTGTTTGGACAGGGCAACAATATCAAATGTGTTGAGACCTGAGGCGTGATAAATGGCCAGCAAACCGGGAAAAAGCAGCGCACTGCCAGCCAGCAGGAAAAGCATGAGTTTCATGCCGGCATATTCTTTGTTTCCGCTGCCCCAGATGATGATGAGCGGATACATAGGCACCACGGCAATTTCGTAGAAGAAAAACAGGAAGAAGATATCCAGGGACATAAAAACGCCATAAACGCCAATGACCAGCAAGACCATAAATGCAAAGTATTCTTTGACGCGTTTTTCAAGATCCCACATGGTCAACACACCCGTAAAATACACGATGGAATTGAGCATCACCAGAATGGTGCTGAACCCATCCACACCCAGATGATACGAAATGCCCAGGGCTGGCACCCAGGGAATGAGTTCTTCAAACTGAATGCCGCCCCGGATGGGATCGTAACCCATCCAGAGTTGCAGGCTTAACACCAGCGTGAAAAAGCCGCTCAAAACACAAATGGCGCGCACAAATTTCACTGCGCGATTGGGTGTGAAAATAATGATGAGAAGGGTGAAAACGGGAATGAGCAGAATGGAAGAAAGCATGGTCAAGTCCGGATTAAAAGTGCAAAACAAACTAAAGGAAGCGAATCAGCGAATCAGCGAACCATCTATTCGCCTCTAAGCCATTCCGATATACAGGGCCACAATGCCCAAGATGATGATGGTCCAGGCCAGATACAGTTGCATCAAACCATTTTGCACACGCGTTGATTGTGTGCCTGTGCGCAAAATGTTGAGTCCCAAACGGTCAAAGTTGCCATCCAAACCGTGGGTTTCAAACCAATGCATCAGCGCAGCAATGGCCAGTGTGAGTCGCACAATGACGGCATTGTAAAAGGAATCGATGTACCACCGGTTGACAAACAGGGTATTGAGGGCACCTATATTTGAAATAAAACCCGTGCGTTGCGCCTGGCTGCGGCCATAATCGAGGTAGGCCACAAAAACCCCTATGGCCACAACAGCGATGGCGGGCAACATGTCTAAAAGGGCGTGGTGTTCGGCATGGATATTGAGCATGTGGGCGATTTGGCCGCCAAAAAATCCGGTGATGAGCGCACCTATCGTGAGCAGCATCACAGGGCCTTTCATGTTCAAAGGCTCAAGCGGGCCATGATGGTGATCGTGGGATTCTTCATGGCGGTCGGGTTTGACAATCAGGAAAATCATGCGAAATGTGTAATAGGCTGTTAAAAAAGCGGCAAAAAAGGCTCCGGCCATATAGATGTTAAAGCCGTTATGGCCGAGTTGGGCAAAGATTTCTTCTTTGCTGAAAAAACCGGCAAGAGGAGGAATACCGGCAAGCGCTGCTCCGCCAATGACCAATCCCGTGGTGGTGGCTTTGAGGTTGCGGCCTCCTTTGCGGCCAATGGTGGCCATATCATTGGTTTCGTAAGCGTGAATGTAGATGCCCGAACAGAGGAATAAAAGGGCTTTGAAAATGGCGTGGGTAATGAGGTGAAAAACCCCGGCAAACAGGCTGCCTGCTGCCAGGCCAATGAGCATAAAACCGAGCTGGCTGATCGAAGAATAGGCCAGCACCTTTTTGATGTCGGTATCGACCATGGCGATGGTGGAGGCCAGAATGGCTGTAAATGTGGAAATGGTGAGAATGACAACCGGTGTGGTTTCGGCAGCCATAAAAAGCGGGTGCAGCCGGATCATCAGGAACACCCCTGCGGCGACCATTGTGGCCGAGTGCAACAGCGCGCTGACCGGCGTGGGGCCTTCCATCGCATCGGGCAACCAAGTGTGCAGCGGAAACTGTGCGCTTTTGCCCATAATGCCGACAAAAATCAACAGGGTGATCCACGTGAGGGTATGGGGTGATACCTGTGTAGAAAGGCCTGTTTGCGGATTGAGAAGTGCCGGAATGTCAAATATGCCGGTGGCTTGCAAAATGAGCAAAACGCCTATAAAAAGGCCCACATCCCCAACGCGGGTCATCAGGAAAGCTTTGCGGGCAGCATTGGCGGCTGAAGGTTTTTCATACCAAAAACCGATGAGAAAAAAGGAGGCCAGGCCCACCAGTTCCCAAAATATGAAGGCTTGCAACAGGTCAACGGCATAGACAAAACTCAACATGGACCAGGCAAACAGGCTGAGCATTGAAAAATAACGCGTTTTGTCTGGGTCGTGGGCCATGTAACCGGTCGAATAGACCATGATACATCCGGTAATGAGGGCCACGACCATGCCAAACATGAGGCTTGGGCCATCGAGAATGAAACCAAATTGCAGTTGGATATTGCCGCTTGAAAACCACAGAAACCGCAGGGGTTCGGTTGGCCCTTGAAGGAATAACACGATGGATGCAAACAGCGATACAACGCTGCCCAATAACACCACTGTCTGTGCGGCACGGGGTTGCTGGAGCAGAAAAATAAGGGCGATTAAAAATGCGAACAAAGGGGTAAATGTCGTCAGTAACAACAGGGAAAGCGTGTCCATTTAACCTCTCAGTTCTGTGAGTTTTTCGGCATCGATGTCTCGATATTCGCGATAGAGTCTGAGTATGATGGATAAAAAGATGGCCACTTCGGCCGCGGCCAGCCCAATGATGATGAGCACAAAAATTTGGCCAACGGTTGGATCGGTGACCACGTAGCGATTAAAAGCCATAAAGTTTAAGCTGGCGGCATTCATCATGAGTTCAACCCCAATGAGCAGGGCGATCAAGTTGCGGCGGGTCAACACGCCGATCAGGCCCAGTGAAAACAGGGCAAGTCCCAAAAGCAGGTATGCGTGGAGGGTCATGGTGAAAGGCCGAATGGTTAAAAGGTGAAAATCAACGGTGTTGTGACATAATATTTTCAGCGATCAATTCACCCAACCACCCTTTTGGATTGAAAGGCGAGCTGAAAGCTGAATGCTCAGGTCGTTTTTTCTTTCTTAGCGATTAAAATGGCCCCAATAATGGCCAACAGCAGCACAACCGACAGGGCTTCAAAAACCAGATTGTATGTGGTGAGAAGCGCATGTCCCAATTGTTCCACTTGCCAGGCAGAGGCCGGTGCTTGTGGGGTTAATGTAAATTCGGAACCCATGATGATGCGGGCCACGCCTCCAAAAAAGATGACGGTGCAAAAAATGGCAAAGGCAAATTTGGCCGCACCGGGTTTGGGTGCGCGTATGGACATGGCAATTGAGAGCATCATGGCAAAAACCATGGCCACTGTGATGCCCCCAATATAAATGAGCACCTGCATGGCTGCCACAAAGGGGCTGCCCAAATACAAAAAGATTCCTGCCAGACCTAAAAGGGCAATGCCCAGGCCAATAATGGCATAGAGGATTTGATTGAGAAACGCAGACATGAAAGCACCGCCAATGACCAGGGCGAAAAAAATATAGAGCACCACCTGTTCAGGCATTGTCGTTCTCCGCTTCGGATGATTCGTCTTTTTTTACCGTTGTTTTTTTGGCTTTTTTGGCGATTTTTTGAGCGGCCTGGATTTCTTCTTCGGCGCGCAATCGCACGATTGTGGCTGGTTCTTCTTCCCGCCAGGGATCTAACAGGTCAAACAGAGAGTCGCTGCGATGATAACCTGCCGCATCGTGTACTTTGCTGTATCCCAGCGTTTCAGTGGGGCACACATCCAAACACAGGCCGCAGTCGCTGCACAGGGCAAAATCGACTTTGAATTCGGTGGCGCGCAAACGCCGCATGTTTTCGGGGCGTTCCCCTTCTACTTTGATGCAAAACGATGGACACACCCGTTCGCAGGCTTTGCATGCAATGCAGTCGTGCGACTGGATGTCTTCTTTGCGAATGAGCACAATCACATTTCGAAATGCTTTGGACATTTCTATTTTTTGCATGGGATAGGGCGATGTCACAGATGGCCGCCAAAAATTGATCCATGTGATTTTCATGCCAACCAGCAATGTTTTGGCACCCTCAAAAACTTCCTGAACAAGGGCCATAGCTATGCATTCTCCAGCATTTGTATATGAAGGGCAACGACCCTAGTGACAGCATCGTTTGCCCAGGATTGCAACGTTATATGAGTTTCATGACAACCGTGGTGACCAGCAAATTGATGAGGGCAAGTGGCACCAGCACCACCCAGGCAAATTTCATGAGCTGGTCAAAACGCAATCTGGGAAACGTCCAGCGAAACCACATCATGAGAATAATCAGGCCATATACTTTGATAAAAAACCACACATAGTCGGGCAAAAAAGGCCCGCGCCAACCGCCCAAAAAGAG
Organism: Candidatus Latescibacterota bacterium; assembly: GCA_964200925.1. Classification (GTDB taxonomy): domain Bacteria; phylum Latescibacterota; class UBA2968; order UBA2968; family UBA2968; genus CAXNEV01. The sequence continues at coordinate 5,287 of CAXNEV010000269.1, forward strand.
CACTGAACCCAGGGCGCAAACGATGACCATATTGGAGTATTCGGCAAAGAAAAACATGCCAAAACGCATGCCTGAATATTCGGTGTGAAAACCGGCTATCAGTTCGGATTCGGCTTCGGGAATGTCAAAGGGGGCGCGGTTGGTTTCTGCCGTGGCGGCGATGATAAAGATGAGGGCTGCCACAGGTTGAATGAGGATAAAGGGATAGCTGGACTGTGCAAAAGCGATGTCGTATAACGACAGCGATTTGGTGATCATGACAATGGGAATGATGGACAAAATGAGCGGGATTTCATAAGAGATATTTTGTGCGACAGACCGCACGGCACCCAACAGGGCATATTTGTTGTTGGAACCCCATCCCGCCAGAAAGATGCCAACCACATTGATGCCGCTGATGGCCAAAAGCAATACAATGGCCACATTGAAATCGTGAAAGATCCATTTTTCAGTAATGGGGAAG
>CAXNEV010000270.1:0-5725 GCA_964200925.1 Candidatus Latescibacterota bacterium
CTGGTGTTGCGCACCATGGCCTGAAACATCAGCCTAGTGGCATCATCTACCGGCAAGGCAGAAAGTGCGGCATCGGATTTTTCCGGGATTAACACATCGTTCAACACCGTTTTTAAATGCGGCAAGCCCGAAGCCAGTGATTCAAAAAATGCCCGAACACACAGGGGCACCCGGTGGGGCATTAAACCTGCCCCCAACTTGCCCAATGCCTGCCCCAAATGGGCAATGGCATTGTCGGCATGCGGCACCGAGCTGTGGCCGGGTTTTCCATGTGCAACAATATCGTAGGGCGCACTGCCTTTTTCAGCCACTTGACATGTATAAACCGGTGTGCCATCGACCATGAGGGCAAACCCGCCCGCTTCATTTAACCCATATTCGGCATCAAACCATTCGGGATAATTGTCCACCAGCCATTTCATGCCATAAGTGGCTCCCCGTTCTTCATCGGCCGTTGCCACCAGCACCAGATCCCGCTTCAACTTCAAGCCCAACCGATGGCACAGCAACAACACCTGCAACTGCGTGGCACCCGTCAATTTGGAATCAATTGCCCCGCGGCCCCACACATACCCATCGGCCAGTGTGCCTGAAAATGGCGGATGGGTCCAATGGGCCGGTTCGGCGGGAACCACATCCAGATGTGACATCAACAACAAAGGCCGCAAACTGCCATCGCCTTTTAAGCGAATCAGCAAATTGCCCCGTTCCGGGGCGGCTTCAAGCACCTGGGGGTTTAAACCTTCGCGCCGAAGTTCATCGGCCAAAAACTCGGCCAATGCCCGCTCATTGCCCGGCAAATTGGTCGTGTCAAATTTCAGCATGGCCTGCAAGCGGGCCACCGCTTCATCGCCCTGTTTGTTCCAATCCATTTCCATAACCATCCCTATCCCAATAAAACTTTCAACCGATCCGCAATGGGCACAATCATCTCGGCATCCAAACACATGGGACTAAACACCAGCACCCCCTGATAGACCCCCATCGTATTGACGTGAATCGACGGATTGCCCGCCATCAATTGTTCCACCAGTGTTATGCCACGATCGGGATTTTCAAGCGTCAGTTGTAAAACAGGAACCATGCGCCGTTCATCTACCGATACTTGCGCACCTTTCAAAGAACCGATGGCCGCAGACAAATCGGCAATCAGCTTTCCCCATCGGGCCTGGCGCACGTCATCTCCTTCGGCCACAAACTGCTTTAAAGCCACCATCAACCCCACAATCTGTTCCTTTCCCGCCTTGCAGGGCCGCCCCACGCCATGCTGCGGCGCACCGGGCAGTGTCGATTTGTCAATCAGCGAAATGGGCGGATGCCACAAATCAAAATGTACATCGAGATCCAGATGCTGCAACGCAACGGCCGAAATCAGATCTTTGCGCCCGCACAAAATGCCCGACGCCTGCGGCCCGCCAATGGTTTTACCCCCGCTAAAACACACCAGATCGGCCCCTTCTGCAACAAACCGCTTCAAATTGGATACCGGTGGCAATTGCCCGGCCGCATCCACAATCACCGGCACACCGTGTTTGTGCGCCACCCCTGTCACATCCGGCAATGCCGGGCGGGCATGAGATTGGGCCACATACACAATGGCCGCTGTGTTTTGTGTAATCGCATCGGCAATTTCCCACGCTTCGGTATCGCGCACCCCCGCCCCGCTAAACCGGTCGGGCAGACCCACCTCAATGAGTTTCACGCCCACCGAGCGCACGGCATGATCGTAAAAATTGCGGTGCGACCGAGGCATAATCACCTCGTTTTTCATGCCCGTTGTATCGGGCAGCCGATTCATTTTTCCCGGATCTAAGCCCGTCACACAGGCCGCAGTAGAAAGCATCAAACCGGCCGCCGCCCCCGATGTCACATACCCGGATTCGGCCCCGGTAACTTGGGCAATCAACGCACCGGCCGCCGCTTGCAATTCGGCAATGTCCACGCAATATCGCCCGGCTTCCTGCATGGCCCGGCGCACCTCATCACCCATAATCGCACCGCTCAATCGCGTCACTGGCCCGGCGGCATTGATAATGGTTCGCACTCCAAATTGATCGTAAATCGTTCCCACAGTTTTAGGCTCCTTATATTTGTCATTGAACACCCATGAAAATTCACGCCAATATACCCTCGCGCTAAACCATGTCAAGCAAAACAACAGCCCAGATACAAATCCCCTTGCACAGCCCGGCGATGTTCTGTAATTTGCCTCAGTTTAAAATTCACAGTCGGCCTTTTATCAATCTTGCACAAATACAGGCATCGCAGCCCGCCCTTCACAACGGGCAACTTGCGACCTGATCCATGAGGTGATTTATGCAAATACTCGAAGCCGCACCCAACCGATTCAAAGGCATTGAAATCGATCCCAAAGCCCTGCCCAAAGAACCCGACGAATTTCGCACCCGCTTAACAGCCTCCCTTCAAGCCTGGGAAAAAGAGGGTTTTAAAGTGGTCTGGTTGCACATTCCCGTTGAATCAGCCATCTTAATCTATGTGGCAACCGAATCCGGGTTCAGCTTTCACCATGCCGCAGAAACGTATATTTTATTGACCAAACAACTCGAACCCGATGCCCTCGTGCCCGGTTATGCCACACACTATATCGGTGCAGGAGGTGTTGTGCTCAATGACAAAAAAGAATTGCTCGTCGTCAGCGAATTGCACCGCCGCAGCGAATCCCCCTATTACAAATTGCCCGGTGGGGCCCTGCATGCCGGAGAGCACATTGCCGATTGTGTACAGCGCGAAATCTTTGAAGAAACCGGCGTGCAAACCCTGTTTGAATCGCTGGTCTGCTTTCGCCACTGGCACGGCTACCGCTATGGCAAATCGGATATTTATTTCGTTTGCCGATTGTCCCCTTTAAGTGCAGACATCGCCATTCAAGCCGAAGAAATTGAAGAGTGCCTCTGGTTGCCCGTTCACGATTATTTGGCCAGTGAAAATGTCAGCGTGTTCAACAAACACATTGTCAAAGCCGCGCTTGAAAGCCCGGGAGTTGCACATATGCACATCGACGGGTATTCAGACCCGGCACGCCACGAAATTTTCATGCCCACAGGGATGAGCCCTATCCAGTAAGGGTTCATACAGAAATAATGCGAACCAGCGGATGCGCGAAGCGCAAGTTCCCGCAGGGAACCCACCGCAGGTGCCCCGCTGATCACGAGCGAAGCGAGTCATCGCCTATTCGTCCATTCGTCTATTCGTTGATTCGCCTGATGCTCAGAACCGAAAAGTAATTTATAGACAGACCCTAACGCACTCAAACCTCTCATTAATAGCAAAAGGAACCCCCCATGTCACTGTCACAAAACGATCTGACCCTGCTGAAAAAATACGACACACCCACGATTTGCAACGTCATTGAAGTTTTCAACATTCGCCCGCGCAATCAGGGCTACATGGACAACCGCATCAAAGCGTGTTTTCCCGAAATGCCACCCATGGTCGGTTATGCCGCCACCGCCACGTTTCGGTCGGCGGCCCCACCGCGCGATGGCGACGTGTATAGCAGCATCGACAAACAGGTGGCGGCCTTTGCAGAAATTCCCGGCCCGCCCGTTGTCGTTTTTCAAGATCTCGACGATCCAACCGCCGCGGCCACCTTTGGCGAAGTCATGTGCACGACCTACAAAACCTTCGGCGCTGTTGGTCTAATTACCAGCGGTGCCGCACGCGACCTCGATCAGGTGCGCGCCATTGGTTTTCCCGCATTCAGCAACGGGGCCATTTGTTCACACGGTTATTGCCACACCCTGTCCATTCATGTGCCCGTTCACGTAGGCGGCATTGCCATTTATCCCGGTGATCTGTTGCACGGCGATTGCAACGGCGTCACCACCATTCCCAACGCCATTGCCTCCGAAGTGGCCCAGGCCTGTGCCGATTTTGTCGCCGCCGAAGACCTGGTGCTCAATTACCTCAAAAAAGGCAACCCCACCCCGCAGGGTTTGGCCGATGCGCGCAAAGCCTGCGCCAATGCCATTTCCGAACTGGGCAAACGCGTCAGAAAATAGCTTATTAAGGACAGCCCATGCCTCCCAAACGCCCGATCACCGCGCAAGACCTGTACAAATTCCAATTTGTCTGCGATGCACAAATGTCACCCGATGGCACAACGGTGCTGAGTGTGCACACCCGGTGTCATCCCGACAAAACAAAAAACACCTACCAGAGTCACATCTGGAAAGTGTCAACAAAAGGAGGGGGGCCACGCCAATTTACCAATTCGCCCGACTCCGAAAGCAGCCCCCGATGGTCGCCCGATGGCAAACACATCTGTTTTGTGTCTTCTCGCCATGCCGATGAAAAAGGCCAAAGCCAGTTATGGGTCATGCCCATCGACGGGGGTGAGGCCATCAAAATCACCGATCAAAAACACGGCATTGGCAATCCCAAATGGTCGCCCGATGGCAAACACCTGCTCTTTTCCAGCCGGGTTCCCATCGACGCTAAAAAAGACCAAGACAAAAAACATGACGCCACCCACATCACCCGACTGTCTTACCGATTCAACGGACAGGGTTATACCGACAAATTCCGCACCCACCTGTTTGTTGTCTCAAGCCGTGGTGGCCGCCCCAAACAACTCACCAAAGGCCCCTATGACATCGAACAGGCGTGCTGGTCGCCCGATGGCAAAACAATTTATGTGACCGGCAACACCGAAGACGACACCGATGTCACGTTCAAACGCCACCTCTATGCCCTCTCATCAACCGGCAAACGCCTGAAAAAACTGTGCGAAATGCCCGGTTTTATCGGCACACCGTCGCCTTCTCCAGACGGCAAAACCATTGCCTTTGTCGCCAGTGATCTGTCGCGTTCATTTGGCACCAACAGCCGCATTTATCGCATTGCCAAAACCGGCGGCACTCCCGAATGCCTCACGGCACACCTCGATCTGAGCGTCGAACAAAGCCTCAACAGCGACTCCCGTCGCGCCTCTCCTTCTGCCGGGTTGATCTGGTCACCCGACGGAGAGTTGCTCAAATTTATTGCGACCCAGCGCGGAGCAGATCGGCTGTTTGCCCTCACAATTAAAACAGGTGACCTCACGGCTTATACAGATGGTGATCACACCATTGAATCTGTGTCCTACAGCGCCGATCACACCACCGCCGCCTACACTGAAATGACGCCCACCCGTTTGGCCGAATTGTTTCTCTATCACCAGGGCAAACCCAACAAACAACTCACCCAATTCAACACCTCTCTCCTGTCCCGTCTGCGCCTTTCTACACCCGAACGGTTCACCTTCACCGCCAGCGACAAGGTCGAAGTCGAAGGCTGGTTTATGGCCCCACCGGCGTCGCGCAAAAAAAAGCACCCCGCCATTTTGCAAATTCACGGGGGGCCTCGCACTGCTTACGGACTTGGGTTTATGCACGAATTTCAATTGTTCACCGCACAGGGTTATGCCGTTTATTTCATCAACCCGCGCGGTTCATCAAGTTATGGCGAAGACTGGGCCAGTGCCGTGGGCGGCCACTACGGCGAACGCGATTATGCCGATGTCATGGAAGCCGTGGATCACGTCATTAAAAAATACCCGGTTGATAACAAACGCCTCGGAGTGACAGGCGGCAGTTATGGCGGGTTTATGACCAACTGGATTGTGGGCCACACCAACCGCTTCAAAGCCGCCTGCACGCAGCGCTCGATCAGCAACTTTGTCAGTTTTGTTGGCACCTCCGACATTGGCTGGCGCTTTGCCCCC
>CAXNEV010000271.1:0-5725 GCA_964200925.1 Candidatus Latescibacterota bacterium
CCGCCATCAGCAGATCCAAAATCTCCCGACGGCTGCGCCGCTGATACAGCAGATCCTCCTGGGCTTCTCGCGTTTTCCGTTTTCCAAGCTTCTGTTCGATTTCTTTGGGCGTTAACCACGCCTTTTCCGTTTCGGCCATAAAGCCCCTCCTTTATAAAATCGGCTTAACCCCTTTAAAATTTTAAATTAAACATAAACCAAAGCTCAAAACGTGTCAACGCAAGATGAGTTTTCAAAACGGATAAAAATCATTACCCTTTTTTATTTTTAACCTAAATTATGTCATACGCGTATTGCTTAAGTGGACTGATAGCTGATTCGCCGATTCGCTGATTCGTCTATTCGCCGATTGCTGTCATGGCTTTCTTGAAGGAACCTGACCGATGCCCATCACCGACTTGCCCATGATCAACGCCTTGCTCAATGGCCTGAGCAGCCTTTTTCTCATCCTCGGTTTTATTCAGATCAAAAAGGGCCGCCAAATAACCCATCAAAAATACATGATCGCAGCCTTGATTTCGTCGGCCCTGTTTTTAACATGTTACCTGATTTACCATGCTCAGGTGGGATCTGTGCCCTATCCGCACCACGATTGGACACGCCCGGTTTATTTTGCCATTTTGATTCCCCATATTCTTTTGGCCACAATCAATGTCCCATTTATTTTATGGCTCGTTTTTCACGCCTATTGCGGTCAATTTGCCCAGCATCGGCGCCTGGCCCGCTGGGTCTGGCCAAGCTGGATGTTTGTGTCTCTTACCGGCGTCATCATTTATCTCATGCTGTATCATCTGATAGGTACCCCATGAAGATCCTGATCACAGGGGCATCCGGATTTATCGGCCAGGCATTAATCAAGCACCTGACCAGCCAAAACCATCAAGTGCTCACCCTGGTGCGAGGAGTGCCCACTCAAAAAAATGAAATCGCCTGGCAACCTTCGGCCCAAACAATCGATGCCAAACGGCTCAATGGTTTGGATGCCGCAATCCATCTGGCCGGAGAAAACATCGCAGGAGGCCGATGGTCAAAAGACCGCAAAAACCGCATTCGCAGCAGTCGCATTGACGGCACACATCTGTTGGCCAAAACCCTGGCCCAATGCCCCAATCCGCCATCGGTCTTGATTTCGGCCTCGGCCATTGGGTATTACGGCGACCGGGGCGATGACATGCTGTCAGAAGACAGCACACCCGGCACCGGGTTTTTGCCCGAAGTTGCGCTGGCTTGGGAAGAAGCGACACAACCAGCCATAAAGGCCGGCATTCGCACCATCTGGATTCGCATAGGCATGGTGCTTGACGCACAAGGAGGCGCACTGGCCAAAATGCTTTTGCCCTTTAAGTTTGGGCTGGGTGGACAAATCGGTTCGGGCGCACAATACATGAGCTGGATCACCCGCGACGACCTGATTTCTGCCATGTGTTACCTCATACAAAACAACACGCTGTCTGGCCCCTTTAACGCCGTTTCACCCCACCCGGTTACCAACCGCGAATTTGCCAAAACCCTGGGCCATGTGCTCAAACGCCCCACCTTTTTTCCCGTGCCTGCTTTTGTCGCAAAAATGGCACTGGGTGAAATGGCCGAAGCCTTGCTTTTGTCAAGTACTCGCGTTTTGCCAACCCGCCTTCAAAAAGCCGGTTTCACTTTTAATTATCCCACGCTCGAATCGGCCCTGCGCCACACATGCCAGCAATAGCCCCCATCGTCCGACTTGACATCCCACATGACTTGCCCTATCTCATGGGGCACATATTCCCAAAACCAACCTGATGAAAAAAGGATATATTTTATGGCCGAACGCGAACACACCTTCAAAGAAAGTGTTGATCTCATGTTTGACCGGGCAGCTTCCACCCTGAATTTGCCGCCCGGTTTGGCAGATCAAATCAAATGCAACAACAATGTGTACATGGTGCGTTTTTTTGTCAAATTTCGCGACGGCTATCGCATCTTTACCGGCTGGCGGTCCGTACACAGTGAACATCGATTGCCCGTTAAAGGGGGCATCCGTTTTGCGCCAAATGTCGATCAAGACGATGTGGAAGCCCTGGCCGCTTTGATGTCTTATAAATGCGCCATTGTCGATGTGCCGTTTGGCGGGGCCAAAGGCGGATTGCGCATTGACCCAACCCAATATAACGAGTTTGAACTCGAACGCATTACAAGGCGTTTTGCGCAAGAACTCGTCAAAAAAGGCTATATAGACCCGGCCCTCAATGTGCCTGCCCCCGACATGGGCACCGGCCCGCGCGAAATGGCCTGGATTGTTGACACCTACCGCAATTTGCACCCGGAAGACATCAATGCCATTGCCTGTGTGACGGGCAAACCCATTTCACAGGGCGGCATTCAAGGCCGTGTGGAAGCCACAGGGCGCGGGGTGCAATATGCACTGGAAGAATACTTTCGGCATCCCGAAGATGTCAAACGCGCAAAAATGGAAGGCGGGTTGGCAGGCAAGCGCATTGTGATTCAGGGCCTGGGCAATGTGGGCTACCATGCCGCCAAATTTTTGCAAGAAGACAGCGGGGCAATCATTGTGGGCATTATTGAGCGCGATGGCGCCCTGATTTCAGACAAGGGCCTCGATGTGGAATCGGTGTCTGAATATTTGAAAGAAAACAAAGGCATCAAATACTATCCCGATAGCAATTATGTGGAAGACGGGCGCAGTGTGCTGGAATACAAATGCGATATCTTGATTCCGGCGGCCATGGAAGGACAAATTACCCTTCAAAACGCCCCGCGCATCAAAGCCCCGCTCATTGCAGAAGCCGCCAATGGGCCCGTGACCTATGAAGCCGACAACTATTTGCGCCAGCATGGAAAAGTCATTATTCCCGACACCTATCTCAATGCCGGTGGGGTCACGGTGTCTTATTTTGAATGGATCAAAAATTTATCCCACATTCGTTTTGGCCGCCTCGACCGCCGCCATGAAGAAGCCCGCGGGCAACAGATCATAGACACCTTTCAGGAAATGGTGGGCAAACCCGTGCCCAAACACCTTCAAGACAAACTGCTGTCGGGCTCAGATGAACTGGCGTTGGTACGTTCCGGACTGGATGACACCATGCGTTTGGCCTATCAGAAAATTCGCGACATCCATTTGTCTCGCAACAATGTGCCCGATTTGCGCACCGCAGCCTTTGTGGTGGCCATTGAAAAAATAGCCCTTGCCTATCAGGAAATGGGTCTTTAAAAAAGGGTACTCTTTCAATTTATGACATCTCAGAATCAGCCCAAAAAATTGCAGAATCTCACCGAACAGGTGCGCAAAATCTGCATTGAAACCGCACTGGAAGCCTATGAAGATGCCGGCATGCGCGGATTGTGCCATGAAGGCCGCTGGGAATGCGCCATTGGGGCCATCCGACAAATCGATCTCAATGCGATATTAAAACACCCTATAAACGATGAAAAATAATGGACGGACACGCATGGCCAAACACGCCGCATTATTCATGTTTTTCCTTCTTTTTACCACGATCAACGCACAGGAAAAAACCGTTATGATCAGAGGAACCTACGCGCACCCCAAAGCCTTTTGGGACACGGGCGCCCGGCTCAATGACTATGGCATCAACGCCGTGTTTATTCACGGGGCCAGCATCGATGAAGAAACATTTACCCGCGCAAAGGCCGAAGGCTGCAAAGTTTTTGCCGAGTTTGCCACCCTCAACGGCAAATATGGCGACTATATCAAAAATCATCCCGATGCCCATCCCATCGACGATGCGGGAAACCCCGCCCCAGCGGCCACATGGTTTATGGGCGTGTGTCCCACCCATCCCGGTTTTCGCACATACCGCATGAACGCCCTGCGCGACATGCTCACCAAACTCGACCTCGATGGTGTATGGATGGACTATATACACTGGCATGCCCAATTTGAAGATCCCTATCCGGTTTTTATCAAAACGTGTTTTAACGACCACTGCCTCAATGCCTTCCAGCAGGCCACGGGCATTGTGGTACAGGGCAGCACCGCGCCCGAAAAAGCCAAATGGATATTTATGAACGCCGCCAAACAATGGGAAGACTGGCGCGTTTCGGTCATCGTCGATTGGGCCAGAGAAATTCGCGGCATCGTCAAAGAACTGCGCCCCAATGCCCTGGTGGGAGCCTATCATGCGGCCTGGAAAGACGAAGACCTCGGCGGGGTTCGCCGGCGCTGCCTCGGCCTCGACTTTGACGCCCTATCTCCTTATGTCGATGTGTTTTCTCCGATGATTTATCACGGCCGATCGGGCAAACCGCCAGAATACGTCAAGGAATTTGTCGATTACATGAGCGCCAAACCCTACATCCAAACCGCTCCCGACCAGTTTCCCAAAGTGTGGCCCATCGTTCAGGCCCACGACGAACCCCGCATTGAACCCGATGAATTTGAACAGGTCTTGCGCTACGGTCTCAGCGGCAAAAGCACCGGCGTGATGATGTTCACCATTCGCAGCGTGGCTCAAGATTCCGGAAAAATGGCCGCCATGAAACGCGTTTATCTCGAATATGCAAAATAACACGCCACAAAAACAAAAGCGGGACAGCCCCAAAAGGACTGTCCCGCTTTTGTTTTTTCTGAATTTATCGGATCGATTTTGCCGCCGCCACGATCACCTCGCTGGCGCCATCTACACCTAAATATCCCGTATTCACAACAAGGTGATACAACCGGGGATCGGCCCAATCGACATTGTAGTGGCGTTTGATATAGGTTTTGCGCCTGTCGTCCATTTCTTTAATCTTTTTTAATGCCGCCTCCCCTTCTAACCCCTCGCGTTCTTTCACAATTGCCAATTTAAAATCGCGGGTGGCCACCACGCGAATGTGCAGCACATTTTTCCGTTCGGCCAACAACGCCTGACTGCCCCGACCCAACAAAACCACATGGCCCTGTTCTGCCAACTGGATAATCACCTCAGAGGTGAGTTTGACATACACCTCTTCATCCAGTACCGTAAGGGCCTGATGTGATTTGGACAGGTCTGGCACAGTGGCGGTTGCCCACCATTCGTATTCGGAAAGCCCGGTTAACGTATCGGCATATCCCGGCGTGAGAAACTTGCGCAAAATGCGCAAAGCAGAATGTTCGGGTTGTTCGTCAAAACGCTCAACTTCAGAAACGGGAACCTGGGCCTTTCGCGCCACTTCCACCAGCAATTCCTTATCGACATTTTCATAACCCAGCGCTTCTGCCACCCGTTTGGCAACCGTTCGCCCATCGCTGCCAAATTCTCTGGAAATGGTGATCGCAACCATGCCAACCTCCTTGCAAACGATTTCCCGCCGACGTTTGACAACAATATAGCCGGGCCACACCCAAATGTCAACCGCCCCTAAAAAGAATTATTAGCGTTTTAAATAGTCTTTTAAAGCCATGTTTTGGGTTACATGCTCAATTTCTGAACAATATCAAACAACACCCGAACGGCAAACTGTACATTGGCCACCGAAATGCGTTCATTATGCCCATGACAGAGGGCAAAAAAATCCAATCCCGGTTCATACCGCATCGGCACAAACCCATATACCTGAATGTCCCGATTTGTCAAAAATCGCGCATCGGTGCCCCCCGTTTGCATATAAGGAGCCACAATACTGTGGGGTTCAATTGCTTGCATACTGTTGCAAATCACATCAAATAAAGGGGTTTGATCGTGAAAGGCCACACCCGAACGAAAGGGCTCTGTCAACTCCAGATCCACCCCGTTTCCGATCA
>CAXNEV010000272.1:0-5703 GCA_964200925.1 Candidatus Latescibacterota bacterium
CGAATCAGCGGGTGACGCGAAGCGGCAAAATTCCCGAATCAACGAGTGCCGCAGGCAAGTTCCCGAAGGGAACACACCGCAGGTGTCTCGTTGATCACGAGCGAAGCGAGTCATAGACGAAGAAATTGCGATGAATGCGGTTCACACATATACAGGAGGAAACAAATGCCTTTGTTAAATGTGGGCGATGTGGCTCCCGATTTTAACGTGAAAGATCATACGGGGAAAGATGTCTCTCTGGGCGACTTTCGCGGCAAAATTGTGGTGATGTGGTTTTACCCCCGGGCAAGCACTGGTGGCTGAACGGCTGAAGGCAATGGATTCCAGGGGCGAATCCAGGATTATGCAAAAAAGAATGTGCAGATTATAGGCGTGAGCACCGATGGCATTGAGGCCAATGCCAAATTTGCACAGGAACAGGGATTTCAATATCCGCTGTTGTGTGATACACAAAAGGATATTTGTTTGGCCTATGGGTCGGTTGAAGAAAAATCGGCCTCTGCGGCCAAACGCATTTCTTATGTCATTGGGCCCGATGGCAAGGTTTTGCAGGTGTATGCAACCGTGGTTGCCCGTGAACATCCAGAGACACTGCTGGCGACGCTTTAATGTGGCTTTTGGGGTCAAACGGCAGACGGGCAACCGTCTGCCGTTTTGGTTTATATGGAGGAAGCGTGGATATTTTGCCCCGCGAAAATGAAATTGCGCTGTTTCGCTACCGCAACCGGTTGATGGCGGGGGTGTGCCTGAATGCGTCGCGCAGCAAAGTGCGCTTTGCGCTGTCGCCCAAAGAATCGGTGAATGTGCCGTTTGAAAATGTGTTGTTGTTAACTGGGCAAATGGCCAGTGAAAAAGTGGCGGGCCAGGCGTGGTTTGAAAATGCCGAAAGAGAAAGTGCGCATATTCACCTTGCCGAAACCTGGGAACTGGTGCGCGAAGAGGAAGACAGTTGGGCTTTGTGGGATCTGGCTGATCTGGTTTATGGCGATTCTCCAACACCAGGGCAGGTGGCGGCTTTGCTGATGGCCTTAGATCGGGGCGACTATTTTGAAGCCGATGGGCGGTTGTTTCGCCCGCTTGATGAAACCCGGGTATTTGAGCGTTTGGCAGCCATTGAGCGCGAGCGAGAACGTGAAGGAGAACGGGCGCGCTTTCAGGCCTGGTTTGCCCATGGCGATCTTGTTTCTGCCGATGCGCAGTGGATCGAGCGGTTAAAAGATGTGGCTTTATTGGGAGAACAAAGTGTTCATGCACGCTGGTTTGAGCGGTTATTGGGGGATACGCTAACCGACCGACAGGCTTTTGATCGGCTGGTTGGGCTGGGTGTGTGGTCGCCTCATATTTTTTTGGATCTGCTGCGCGAAGGGGTGCCCGTTGTTTTTCCCGAAGTGGTGATTCAACAGGCAGAAAAAATAACGCTGGATGCGGTATTTGCCGATCTGACACGAGAAAATTTGACCCATCTGGATGCGGTCACCATTGATGATGCATCAACACAGGATATGGATGATGCGGTTTCTATCCAATTTCGCGATGATGGGTCTTTTCAGGTGGGCATTCACATTGCCGATGTGTCGGCTCTTTTTGGAGTGGGATCTGATCTGGATGCCGAAGCGCTGTCTCGCGGGGCCAGTTTGTATTTTCCCGATGACAAAATACCGATGTTGCCCCCTGTGATTTCTGATCAACTGGGCAGTTTGTATCCAGGAGAAGATCGGGCGGCTTTGAGCTTGCTTTTTGAGGTTGACCCCGCCGGGCATGTGGGCGTTCCGCGGTTTGTGCCGTCTGTGATTCACTGCCGCGAAAAGTTGAGTTATGATGCTGTTGATGCCATGATAGATGACGAGTCGCACCCTCGCCATGCTATGCTTTCAACGCTGTTTTACATGGCCGAACAGTTGTTGTGTCAGCGCATTGAAAATGGTGCCGTGGCCGTGGCGCATGCCGACCGCCGCGTGATAGTGGAGGCCAATGGCGACATTCATGTAGAGATGCAATCGCGCAGCACACGGGCCGATTTGCTGGTGAGTGAATGGATGGTGATGGCCAATGCCGCCACTGCACAGTGGTTGACCGATCATGATATTCCCGTATTTTATCGGGTGCAACACACACCGGAATTGTCGGACATTGACCCCACTGAAATTGAGCAGTTGCATCGCTATCGCGTGCTGACGCAAATGCGGCCCGCTTCATCGTCTTTAACCCCAGGCCCTCATGGGGGGCTGGGGGTATCCTGTTATTGCCAGGCATCGTCACCGCTTCGGCGGTTTATGGATTTAATTGCGCAGCGCCAACTAATGGCTGCTCTCAAAGGGCAACTGCTTCCGTATTCGGTTGAAGATCTCAAAATGCTGGGGCCGCACATTGATGAACACATGCGGTGCATTGGGCGATTGGAGCGCCGTCGCGAACGATACTGGCTGTTTCGTTATCTGGAACGGTTTCGAGGGCAGGTATTTGAAGGTCTGGTGTTGGATGTGTGGGAGCGCGGGTGCCGCATCGAAATTCTGGCCTATGCCCTTCAGACCGATTTGCGGCCAACCCATTCTGTAACCCCAGGAACCCTTATTTCTGTTCGGTTGGGCCGCGTAGATGCCTGGGCCGATGAAATTGTGTTTGTGATGGGGTGACGCGGTACGGGTTGTTTTGTCCAAGGAATGCTGCGAGGGCTCGCCGAGGGGGCGGAGGAGCGCAAATGAAAGTTCACAAATTTCAAACTGAACTCTGGCTTCCACTCCCGCCGGCCAAGTTGTTCTCGTTCTTCGCCGATGCGGCCAACCTCGATGCCATCACGCCGCCGTGGCTGCACTTTCACATCGTCACGCCGCCACCCATCGCGATGCGCGAAGGGGAGCTCATTGATTACCGGCTGCGCGTGCATGGCCTCCCGCTGCGCTGGCGCACGCGCATCAACGCCTGGCAGCAGCCGCATCGCTTCGTGGACGAGCAGATTCGCGGGCCTTACCGGCAGTGGATTCACGAGCACACGTTCGAGGCGCGCGACGGCGGCACGCTGGCCCGTGACGTGGTGCATTATGCCGTGCCGTTCGATTTCATCACGCACCGCTGGTTCGTGCAGCCGGACGTGGAAAAGATTTTTCTGTTTCGCGCCGAGGCGTTGGAGCAGCGTTTCGGAAACGGGGGCAGGGCAACACCATGAATGCGCCGATGCACACATCACCGAGCGGAATACGGCGCTGGCTGGGGTTGGCGGGCGGGATGTTGCTGTGTTTTGCGGCGGCCTCGATGGGGGCGTTGTTCATGCCGGGGGAGTGGTATGCCGCGCTGAAAAAGCCGTCTTGGAATCCGCCGGGCTGGGTGTTCGGGCCGGTCTGGTCGGCGCTCTACGCGATGATGGCGGTGGCGGCGTGGCTGGTTTGGCAACGCGGCGGATTCGCGGCGCAGCGCCGGCCGCTGTCGGCTTTCCTCGTGCAACTTGCGCTCAACGCAATGTGGACGCCGCTGTTTTTCGGGTTGCATTGGCCCGGCCTCGCGTTTGCGGAAATCATCCTGCTTTGGGTGGCCATTGCGTGGACCATCGCCACTTTTTGGCGGGTGCATCGCGCCGCCGCGTGGCTGCTCGCGCCGTATCTGGCCTGGGTGAGTTTTGCGGCGGTGTTGAATGGCACTTTGTGGAAGCTGAACGTATGAGCCGGCCCAAACGCAACCACCTCCGACTCGGATTTTGCTGTCTGTTTTCGCGCGAGCCGATCAAGTGATGTGTACTGGAAAAAGTGGACACTTGATTAAGCTGATTTCGGGTTGTGAATTTACATAATCTGTCTTATGGCAAAAGTCAGAAAAATTCTTCACTTCGATCTGGACGCTTTTTTCTGTGCGGTCGAAGAACTACAAGACCCTTCTTTGAAGGGCAAAGCATTCGCCGTTGGTGCCCGGCCAGAAGAACGTGGGGTTGTGGCATCCTGTTCTTATGCAGCCCGAAAATTCGGGGTTCATTCGGCCATGCCGATGAGCCAGGCACTCAGGTTATGCAAAACGCTCATCATCGTGTCCAGACGACACGGAGTTTATGAACAGACTTCCAGGCAGGTCATGGAACATCTGTATGCTCTTACTCCTCTGGTGGAACGGGTGTCCATCGACGAAGCATTTCTGGATGTGACTGGCAATATAGAACCTGCCGAAGTTCTGGCCCATCAATTGCAAAAGACCATCAATACAGAACTTGGCCTGCCCTGTTCTCTTGGCGTGGCCACAAACAAGCTCGTGGCCAAGATCGCCAACAACGTGGGCAAGGCAGAAGTTCGGTCAGACAACCCGCCCAATGCCATCAAAGTGATCCCACCTGGAACAGAAGCCGTCTTTCTTGCTCCCCTTCCCGTTCGGGCATTGTGGGGTGTTGGCCCCAAAACAGCAGAACGTCTGGAATCTCTGGGCATCCACACCATCGGCCAGTTGGCACAACAATCAGAAAAGGATCTCATCCGACGATTCGGCAAACATGGCCATGATCTGTCGCAATATGCCCGTGGCATTGACCCAGATCCCATTGAAACTGTGCGCGAAGCCAAATCGATCAGCAAAGAAACCACGTTTTCCA
The DNA here is from genome assembly GCA_964200925.1 of Candidatus Latescibacterota bacterium. Classification (GTDB taxonomy): domain Bacteria; phylum Latescibacterota; class UBA2968; order UBA2968; family UBA2968; genus CAXNEV01. Next base: position 4,565 of record CAXNEV010000272.1, read on the forward strand.
AAGATGTGGATGAAATAGATGTGCTGGAAGGCACGTTGTTGTATCTGTCTGAAGGTGTCGGGAGAGAACTGCGTATAGAAGGGCTGACCTGTCGCACGTTGGGATTGAAGTTTCGATATCCAGACTTTACAACGGTAACGCGCCAGGTCACATTATCTGAACCAACCGATATGGATCACCAGATTTATGACGGTGCCCGGAATCTTTTTAAACAGGTTTGGAGATCGGGGCAATTGGTTCGTCTGCTTGGTGTCTCAGCCAGCAAACTCAGTTCAGGTGGTGAACAATTGAGCCTGTGGGACAATGGTGGAGAGAAAAAACGGAAATTGCAAAACGCAGTAGATGCGATCCGGGGGAAATTCGGGGAACAATCTGTTCGATGGGGCAAAGAGACAAAACGTGGAGATGCGTAAACCCATCGACAAAGGAGATCAACAAGGGCGCTTGAACAGCCTAAATTGTGAAATACAGAAAAAACAGTGCTTTGGCGAAATCGAACCCCTGCCAGTTTCACGAGAAGACCCGTTGTTACCCGAATTTTAAGATAGCTTCTAATGCGTTTCTTTTCCCCTTATTCCAAATCTTTTTCTGAAGGGCTATATTTGTAAAAAAAAAAGAATGGTGCGTTATTTGTGCGGTTTTTCTTACAGAAAGTGTTGCAGAATTGCTGCGAGATTGTTGCAATGGGTACGGCAATATTGTATTACTCTGGGGTATTTAGATGTGGATTGCATAACCGCGCTTGCCTAAAGGTGTATATTTTGGTAAACTTTACCCCCCCTGTGTTTTGTTGCGGCAGGCTGTTTTATTTCTTTTTGTTGAAAAAATTCAAAAACGTAATGGCCATCACAATTTTTTGTTGAAGAATTGTTTATTTTTGCGATGCTTTTCCAATAACAATTGCTATTTTTTCACCTTGCGAAGGAGTGAGCCCCATGGATGCAGAAGAAATCAGAAGCAAAATCAAAAAGATTATTTCCAATGCCACAAACATCGATCCAATCAAAATTGCAGACAATGCTTCGTATAAAGACGATCTGGGCCTGGATTCGTTGACGATGCTTGAAATTTCGGTTGATCTGGACAGCGAATTTGACCTGGAAATGCCCGAAGAAGAAATGGCCAATATTCGCACGCTT